>CAXNFJ010000007.1:0-17900 GCA_964201165.1 Desulfomicrobium sp. | reverse complement strand
CATCGCCAGGGGCAAGGAAACGGGCGCGAAAATCATTTTTGTCCAGCCGCAATTCTCGGAGAAGAGCGCGAACATCATCGCCAAACAGATCGGGGCCAAAGTCGCCCGGCTTGATCCTCTGGCAGCGGACTGGTCCGGAAATCTCCGCAGCGCCGCACGCGCTTTCGTCGATGCGCTGAAGTAGCTTCCCATGACAAAGGGGCGGGTCTGACCGTCGGCGCAGACCCGCCATTCTGATCCCAAAGTTGATCGGACCGATCGCATCGGAAAAGTCGATTTATTCTCAAAGAATCCATTCATTATCCTTATTTGCATCCACGCCACGTTTCCAGCACAGATGTTGAAACAATTCTCCTGGAGGTAATGATGACGCAGGAAGCATATCGGGAAATGTGGGAAAATCTTAATCTGGACATCGCGGCCCATGACTGTCTCCTGGGCGTGCTGGGCAAATTTTACGGCGACATCTACATGAGCCAGCAAGGGCGGCTCAAGGGGATGGAATACCTCGATTTTGTCCTGTCCGAAGTGCATGGCCTGCGCATCAAGGAATTGCAGGACGCCAAGGCCCAGGGTCGCAAGATCATCGGCACCTTCTGCGTCTTCGTGCCCGAAGAGCTCGCCCTGGCCGTCAATGCCGTCCAGGTCGGACTGTGCGCCGGAGCGGACGCGGGCAAGGAAGCCGCCGAGACCCTTGTGCCGCGCAACACCTGCGCGCTGATCAAGTCCTTCATCGGCTTCAAGCTGGCCCGGCTCTGCCCTTACACCGAATCCTGCGATCTGATCGTCGGGGAAACCACCTGCGACGGCAAGAAAAAGGCCTACGAGGCCTTTGCCGAGCACGCGCCCATGTACGTCATGGAAGTGCCCCAGACCAAGTCCCCGGCCGCCCGCGCCCTGTGGAAGGAAGAAATACTGCGCTACATGGCCCGGCTTGAGGAACTGACCGGAACACGAATCACCGCCGAAAACCTCGCCGCGTCCATCAAAACCGTGAATGCCCGCCGCCGCGCCCTGCAGCGCTTGAACAGGCTGCGCGCCGCAGTGCCCGCGCCCATTTCAGGACGGGACGTGCTGCTCATCAACCAGGTCAGCTTCTATGATGATCCGGTTCGCTTCACGGCGTCCATAAACACCCTGTGCGACCAGCTCGAAGAGCGCATCAAGGCCGGTGAAGGCGTGGCCCCCAAGAATGCGCCCCGGCTCATGCTCTCGGGCTGCCCCATGGCCGTGCCGAACTGGAAGCTGCCCTACATCATCGAGAGTTCCGGGGCGGTCATCGTCGGTGAGGAATCGTGCATCGGGAGCCGCAACACCCGCGATCTGGTGGACGAGTCCGCCAAAACTCTGGACGCGATGCTCGACGCCCTGGCCGACCGCTACATGCGCATCGACTGTGCCTGTTTCACGCCCAACAACGAGCGTCTCGAAAACATCGAGACCATGGCGTCCGACCTCAAAGTCGATGGTGTCATCCAGTACGCCCTCATGTTCTGCCAGCCCTACGCCCATGAAGGCATCAAGGTGGAAAAGCGGCTGACGTCGGCCAACATTCCGAGCATGTCCCTGGAGACCGACTATTCCATGGAAGATGTCGAACAGCTCAAGACCAGGGTCGAAGCCTTTCTGGAAACCCTCTGATGGTTCTGGGCATCGACATCGGCTCCCGTTCCATCGAAGTGGTGGCCATGCGGCAAGGAGAGGTGGTGGAAAAGCGGCAGGCTCCCACCACCTTTCACCCCGTGGCGCAAGTGCGCAGGCTGCTGGAGGGACTGGATGCCCGGCTTGCAGTGGCCACCGGGTATGGCCGCAAATTGGTGCAGGATCTGGACCTGGGCTTTAAAGTGGAGACCATCACCGAGATCAAGGCCCACGGTCTGGGCGCGCATCATCTCTTCCCGCAAGGACGGACCGTGCTTGACATTGGTGGCCAGGACACCAAGGCCCTGGCGCTGCTGCCCGGAGGACGTGTCGGAAAATTCGAAATGAACGACCGTTGCGCGGCAGGCACAGGAAAATTCCTGGAATATACGGCGCAGGTTTTCCAGATCCCCGTCTCGGAATTCGGTCTTTATGCCTTGGACGGGGACGAACCGCCCATCATCAACTCCATGTGCACGGTCTTCGCCGAGACCGAGGCCACATCCCTCATGGCCCAGGGCGTGCGCCCCGAGAACATCGCCCTCGGCCTGCATCTCTCCATCGCCCGGCGAACGGCGAACATGCTTGCCCGCGTCGGCCTTGTCCTGCCGCTCATCTTTGTCGGAGGCGTGGCCCGCAACCCGTGCATGTGCCGGCTCCTCGCCGAGCAAACCGGAACAGTTCCAGGGGAAACTCTTTTCGTCCCCGACGAACCGGACATGACCGGAGCCCTGGGAGCCGCGCTCTGGGGAGAGACCCTGAAATGAGACTGAACTGTGGAACTATCATTAAACATTGTAAATCTGGCGAAAATTTTGACAGTAATCCCATCAACGCATCATACTTTTTTTGTTTCTACAATTGACATTGCATACGCTGACAGTACTCGCATCGGGAATAGCATTGCCATGAAAGTCGAACACATTTTTGAACAGGGCTCCGGGGCCCGTAACGAAGACTATCTGATCATGGATCACAATATCTTCGGTGTCTTCGACGGCGCGACCAGCCTCAGCGACGCCTGCTTCGAAGGAGGCACAAGCGGCGGCTGCATGGCTTCCTCCATCGCGGGTCAGGTTTTCTTGCGCAATCACCACCCCCTTGTCAGATTGGGAGCCGAAGCCAACGACTCGATCCGGACCCGAATGGAACGTTGCCGGATCGACCTTTCCCAGCGTTGCGGGCTGTGGAGCACAAGCGCCGCCGTAGTCAGGCTCAAGGACGACGAAATCGAATGGTTCCAGACAGGGGATTCACAGGTTGTTTTCATCGACAGGGACGGCGGCTACAAGGTCGCGGCCAGACGCGAGGACCACGACTACCCCACCCTGAACATGATCAGGGAAAAGGGACGCTTCCACCCCGAGGTGCAAAAGCTCATCGAGAGCATACGGCAGGGGATGAACCGGGATTACGGCGTGCTCAATGGAGAACCTGAGGCTGAAGATTTTTTCCGGACCGGCGTTGAGCCGTGCCGGAATATAAAGACCGTGCTGCTCTTCACTGACGGGCTGGATCTCCCCTGCCCGGCTCCCGCGAAGTACAAGGACTTTTCAGGCCTGGTGGACATGGCCTGCAAGCGGGGGCTCGACGGCCTGCGCGATCATGTGCGCAGTCAGGAGGCCGCCGACCCCGACATGAAACGGTACCCGCGCTTCAAAAAACACGACGACATCGCGGCCATCGCCATACATTTCTAGTGCTTACCTGTCTTCCAGAGCCTGCCTGTAGACGGCCTCGATCCTGGAGAAGATGCCCTCCCAGGTGAATGGCCCCGTGATTTTCCGGACGTAGTCCTGATCCAGATCAATTCCGTTCAGCACATCGGCCATGCTCGCCTCCAGCGCCTCGGCCAGTCGTTGCTCCAGCAACGGTTCATCGCTCGTGTACGGCCTGTCCACCGTTTCCAGGGCAGGCAATTCCACCAGGCGCACCATGCTCGGATGGGGCACGGCGAATAGCTCCCTGGCGCCCGGCAGGTCCGTGGTGACAACGCGGCAACCGCATGCCATGGCCTCCAGCAGGACCAGAGGAAGGCCCTCGAAAAAGGACGGGAGCACAAAGATGGCGGAGCGCCGCATCAAACCGCCCAGTTTCTCGTGGGAAAGGACGCCATGGACCGTGACCCGTTCGTCATGGCTCGCGGCCAGCTTCAGGCACACGTCCCTTTCCGGACCGCTGCCCGCGCCCACGAGATGGAGGTGCCAGGGAGCCTTGATCCGTTTGAGGCTTCGCAGCAGCCAGGGCACGCCCTTGGAGGAATCGAGCTTGCCCGCGTAGAGAAGCTGCACGGCCCCGGCATCATCCTCACCCTCCCCTGCATAGAAGCACAATTCGTTGAAGCCGCCACTGATGACGTCCACCTTGCCGGGGTCAACGTCCAGAAGGTCGACGATCTCCGTCTTCTGCTGACCGAAGAGGGCGATGACCCTGTCGATGCCGCGCAAAGAACCTTTAATTGAATCGCCCAGTTCCGGGCACAGGCGATGCTGGCGCAGGCACGAGCCATGACAGGTGGTCACCAGGGGCAGATGGGGAGCGACCCCGCGGGCCGCCGCCGTGGCCATCCACAGATGGTTGGTGTGGATGACGTCGGGCGCGAAATCGGCCACGGCGGAGCCGATGACCCTGGCGAAGACCGTCGTGTACTCGATGATCTGGAGTCTGGTCAGGGCGGAGCAGACCGTGCTGGGATAGGGCATGACATCGCTCATGCCCATGACGGGAAATCCGAGGTCATGGCCGTCGAAGCGGACCAGGCGGCAATGTTCGCGTCGCAGCAGCGATTCCGGGAGTTCAAAGTCCGAAGACACGCCCGCGACAAGAAACTGCTCATGCCCGTTGATCCGGCCTTGCCGGATCATCTCCTGGACGTATTTGCCGCTGCCCGTGTAGTCCGGCATCTGGCTGAGGATGTGAAGAATTCGCATGCCGTGTCCAGTAGCACCATCCCTTGCGGATATCCATGCGCGTGAACGCGACCCTCCGGGGACTGGATCGGAGCGCGAGCGAGATAAGCACAGTCTAGCCGCTGGTCCCGAACCTGTATTCAAGCCGGCGCGAAAGCAGGGTGAAGCAATAGGTGAGCACGAAATAGATGACCGCCACGGCCAGATAAATCTCGAAGGCGCGGAATGTCCGGGTATACACCAGTTGTCCGATACGGGTCAGTTCGGTGATGGCCAGGACGGAGATCAGGGATGAATCCTTGAGCATGGCCGAAAAGCTGTTCACCAGTGGAGGCATGGCCGTGCGCAGGGCCTGGGGCAGAAGCACATAACCAAGCGTCTGCAATTCCGTGAGACCCAGGGACAGGGCGGCCTCTTCCTGCCCCTTGTGCACGCCGGACAGGGCGCCGCGCACGATCTCGGAAATATAGGCTCCGCCGTTTAGGCCCAGCCCAAGATAGGCGGCGGTCAGGCTGCCCATGTTGATGCCCACCGTGGGCAAGCCGTAATAAAGAAAAAAGAGTTGTATGAGCAAAGGCGTGCCGCGCATGAATTCGACATAGGGGCCGAGCGCCTTGCGCCAAAAAGTCGATCTGGAACGGGCGGTGCCAACGGCACCGCCCACCAGGAGGGCGACAAAAAATGAAATACAGGTGATTTTCAGACTGATCCAGGCTCCGGCCAGAAGATCCCTGTAGGTCAGGACGAGGATGTCAAAACGGAAATCGTCCACGGGCCTAGTCGAGCTTGAGCCAGGTCGCGTGCGCCTTGTCATAGGCGCCATTCTTGCGGATTGTGGCCAGAGCCTCGTTGATCTTGGCCGTCAAGGCGTCTGCTCCCTTGCGCATGACCACAACGGTTTCCGCCTCGGCCAGGGGGGCGCCCACAACCTTATAGGCTGGATCTTCCTTGATCTGATTCACGGCATAGGCATAACCGACAACCAATGCGTCGATGCGGCCGTTTTTCAGATCCAGAAAAGCTTCAGGATTGTAATTGTAACGTTTCACGTCCTTGAAGCCGGTCATGGCGTCCACGACCAGTTCACTCCCGGATCCCAGTTGCACGCCCACGGTCTTGCCCTGCAGATCGGCGACGGTCTTGATGTCCTTATTTTCAGCGTCCACAACCATGACATCGGCCAACTTGTAGTACACATCACTGAAATTGACGTTCTGGCCCCTTGTTTCGGACTTGGACATGCAGGTCACCAGCATGTCGAAATCTCCCTTGTTCAGTCCGCCCAGAAGCCCCTGCCATTCGGCATCCACGAACTTCACCTTCACGCCCAGAACTTCGGCCATGGCCTTGGTCATGTCCACGTCAAACCCTTCGAATTCACCCGTCTTTTCGTTCTTGGACTCGAAAGGCGGGTAATGGGCGGCAAAACCCACGATCACTTCCCCTCGCGACTGCACCGTTGACCAGGAATCATCAGCGGCGGCAACATTCACCAAAGCAAAAAAGCAAAGACAGGACAGCAGAATCCGTTTCATCACGACACTCCATTTACGATGTTTTAAGTTTGTCCGGGGCTTCTTCGTCCACAGCAAGGAGAGGTATGGAAATGTTTCGTTCTTCAAGCATGAACAACACTTCCCGCATAAAAATCCCACGGCCGGAAACGCTTGCAAGCATGCCGACCTGACCGGACACGTTCGTGCTTTCCGAACTGATTTCTCCTCCACGGTAGCCGGTGCATGTCCTGAACATTCCACAGCTTGGGCTGCCGTCCACGCCGATGAGTCCCACCAGCGCGCAGCCGTCGCGCTGAAGGGCTGCAAGCTGATCCATGCTCGATTCGAGAATCCGTCTGCAATGACGGCGGAAGACAGGATGATCGTACTGTTCACTGGTCATGCCCCAACGCGAAAGCCCAAGAAACGAGGTTTCGGGACATGGCAACTGAAACAGGCCGACACCTCTTGATGCGAACTGCGTCAATATCTGAGTCAATGCGCCGGGATAACAGGCCAGGGGATGAACCTTGACATTGGCGTTGAGCAGGCAATGGCAAAGGACAACGACTTTTCGGGAACGATTCACGTGTGCACTCTCCATGAACAAGTTGTTGAGTGCTGTAGCAGGCCGTTGATTTTCTAGCCAATTCGATAAACGGATCGGTAAGTTACCTTACAATCGTTATTGCTGATGAGAAGGATGCTCTCTGGCGATGCGGAACTGAGCGGAACACCATCTGCCAGGAGCGCCTCCGGAACGGATTGGTGCCTGCCTGTATGCAGTCGTGCGCGCCACGTGCTCAATTAATCTTGGAGATCGGGAAGAAATGGTGGCCTGGTCGAAAAAGTCAGACCCGTCGACACGGATTCAGTATATGGGACTCCTCCATCGTCTGGCGCGGAAGAAAACTCCCCGACCTCGCAGACAACCCGCCTGAATCAAGCCGTGCTGAAAACGATGCGGATTCAGCCCAAGGCGAAAAACGCCTCATGGTACGACACCATCCCCGAGGGAACCGGGCCGAGGAGGGTCAGGGCCTGGAAGTACTCTTGCGGTCCATTGGGCAGGACAAGCGCAGCCTCTGGCTTGAACCCGAAGCGGGCATAGAAGTCAGGGTCGCCGAGCACGACGCAGCCGCAGGCCTCCATCCTGCGCAACGCGGCCAGCGTCTGCACCATGAGCCGTCCGCCGATTCCCTGCCGTTGGCGTTCCGGCGCCACGGAGATCGGCCCCAGGCCATACCACCCTTCGCTGCCGTCGGAAATGGACACGGGCGACACGGCGAGATGTCCGACGATGACGCCATCGTCTGCGGCGACGAGCGAGATGGCGAGTTGCCCCGCGCTGCGCAATTCCTTGACGATGAACTGCTCCGTGTGGCTCGTATGCGGCGCGCCCAGAAAGGCCGCGGCGGTCAGGCTCTCGATGGTCGCCACATCCGATGGCGCCTCGCTTCGTATTGTGATGCTCATATCGCTGGCTCCTACAAGGGCGCAAGTTCGTACAATTTTGGCCAAAGCTTGCCGGTCACGAATATCCGCCCCGCGTCAGGGGCAAAAGCGATCCCGTTCAGGACAGCGCTCCGGGAGAGACCGTGCCGGGCCTCAAACTTCCCGGTAAGATCAATCCAGGAGAGCAGATTTCCGTTCAAGGGATCAATGCGCGCTATCCGGTCGTGACCGAAAACATTCGCCCAGATCTGTCCTTGGACGTACTCCAATTCATTGAGCATGGGTACGGGATTCATCCGGTCAAAAACATGTATGCGATCAAGAACGCCATATGTTGCGGGATCAAGCCGAAGCAGCGTGTTGCTGCCGTCGCTCATGATCAAATGCTGTCCGTCATGAGTCAGTCCCCAGCCCTCTCCGGCATAGGGAAACGAGCCGACACGCTTGAGGCTCGACAAATCATAGACAAAACCGACTTCGGAAGTCCAGGTGAGCTGGATCAGGCGGTCACCCCACAGAGTCAACCCTTCCGCGAAATACGGCCTGGGCAACTCGATTTTCCGAAGCACCCGGCCGGTTTCCAGTTCGACTTGACGCAGGGAGGAGGCTCCCCATCCTCCCGTGCTTTCATAGAGAAAACCGTCGTGATAGATCAGGCCCTGGGTGAACGCTTGCGGGTCGTGCGGGAACTCATTGAGCACTTTGAAAGGTGTATCGGAAGGAAGACGCAGCGGCACCGCGCCGGACAGCCGCGAAAGCAAGTGAGACAGCGAGAAGGCCATCCCGACTGCCAAACAAAAAAAATGACGCCTGTTCATGCAGTGCCGGCAACTCTCCGGAAAAAAATGTTCACAAGAATCCAGACGTCAAGCATGCAGCCGTTCAGTTCAACGGCGGGACACGAATTCCGCTCAGTGTCGTGCGAGACAGCATGGCACGTTGGGCTCGATCCGCAAATGGCTTTGTTTGAAGGAATGCATACCCATACTGCGTATCTCTCTTGATCCAAGTTATCAATCCCTTGCGCATAAAAGATTGTCATCCTTTGGCAGCCTGATCGCAATGGCGCGCCCAAAATCGGGCTCTGATTTTGGGCGCGTGGCCGCATTTATGTTGGCTCCGGAAGCATCCCTATCCGTCACGTGTTTACAACCGCCACCTTCACCTCGACCCAGTGTTCCTGATGATCATCCACCAGCGGAATGGTCCGCTCGTACTCCACGCCATCCAGGCTCAGGTGCGTCCCGGTCTCACCGCCCGGTGCTCGCGACACCTTGATATGATAGACCGTCTCGCGGTAACGATAGTGCATCGTGAATTTCTTCCACTCCGGATGCAGACACGGCGCAATGCGCAACCTGTCCACCTCAAGGCTCAAGCCCAGCAGCGATTCCGCGATGAGGCGGTACATCCAGGCGGCCGACCCCGTGTACCAGGTCCACCCGCCACGGCCTGTGTGCGGCGCCGCACCATAGACGTCAGCGGCGACGACGTAGGGTTCGACCTTGTAGATGGCCGTCTCTTCGGGGGTCCGGCCATGATTCACCGGATTGATCATAGTGAACAGCTCCCAGGCGCGCTTCGAATCCCCAAGGCGGGCAAAAGCCATGGTCGCCCAGATGGCGGCATGGGTGTATTGCCCCCCGTTTTCCCGCACACCCGGCACATACCCCTTGATGTAGCCGGGATTGAGTTCCGACGTGTCGAAAGGAGGATCAAGGAGCTGCACGAGCCCATGCTTGCGGCGCACAAGACGCTTATCCAGGGACTCCATGGCCAGCCGCGCCCGAGTGGAGTCTCCCGCTCCGGAAAGAACGGACCAGCTCTGGGCGATGGAATCGATCTGACATTCATCGTTCCCGGACGAGCCCAGCGGCGTGCCGTCATCGAAGTACGCACGCCGGTACCACTGACCATCCCACCCGTTGGCCTCGATGTTCAGGCTCAGCTTCGCGGCCTCCTTGAGACACTGTTCGGCAAAGGGGACGTCCCCGCGCTTGCGCGCCAGCTGTGCGAAATCATGAAGTATGTGATAAAGAAAAAAGCCCAGCCAGATGCTCTCGCCCTGACCGTGTTCCCCCACCAGATTCATGCCGTCGTTCCAGTCACCGGAACCTATGAGCGGCAAGCCGCGCACTCCAAACCGCAAACCGTGGCGGATGGCCTGAGCGCAATGTTCGTAGAGGCTCGCGCTCTTATCGGACCGTTCGGGCAGATCGTAGTATGATTCCTCGCCGGGGTTGAGCGGACGCCCCCGCAGGTACGGGGCGGTTTCATCCAGGATGCCGGTATCCCCGGTGGCGTTGACATAACGGCATGTCGCCAAAGGCAGCCAGAGGTAGTCGTCCGAGCACTGGGTGCGTACGCCCCTGCCCACGGGCGGATGCCACCAATGCTGTACGTCGCCCTCCTCGAATTGGCGGGATGCGCAGAGCAGGATGTGCTCGCGGACCAGGAACGGTCTGGCATGAACGAGGGCCATGGTGTCCTGGAGCTGGTCACGGAAACCGAACGCCCCGCCCGACTGATAGGTTGCGCTGCGCGCCCACAGGCGGCAGGCCAGGGTCTGGTACAAGAGCCAGCCGTTGAGCAGCACATTGAGCGAATGATCCGGCGTTTCGACATGAATGGCGCCAAGGGTATGGGCCCAATGCTGCCACACGTTGTCGAGGGCAAGCCGCGCGGCGGGCGCACCCTTAAAGCGATGGACGAGGTTTTGCGCATCTGCTGCGTCACGACCCACGCCGAGCTTGAATATGATCTCCCGCTCCTGCCCGACCCCCAGCTCAAAACTCACCTGGATCGCGGCGCACGGGTCCAGGGCCGTGCCCGTCTTCCCGGAAAGCCGTGTGCGGGCCATGGCGGCCGGCTCACGGATCGTGCCGTTGCGGCCCAGAAATTCCGTGCGGTCGGCGGTTATTGTCCGTGCAGCATCATCGACATCAAAGAATGCCGTCTGTGTGCTGAATTCAGGATTGTACGGATTGCGCGCGAAGATGGCCCCGGTGCTTTGATTGAGCTCCGTGGACACGTGAAACGAGGATTTGGGGCGCAAGTCGCCGAGGACCCAATCCACGTAGCCGGTGGCGGAAATACGCCGGGAGCGCTCCGAAATATTGCGCACCCTGAGCACCGAGAACTTGATCGCCGCGTCCAGTGCGACATAGACCCAAAGCTCGGAACGGATTCCGCGCTCGGTGTGTTCAAAGACGCTGTATCCGAACCCATGCCGGGTGACATACGGCGTCGCCCCGCGACAGGGGCGCGGCGTGGGTGACCAGTAATGTCCCCGCTCGTCATCACGCAGATAAAAGGCCTCACCGCCCGCATCGCTGACGGGATCGTTGTCCCAGGGGGTGAGCCGGAATTCATGGGCGTTCTCGCTCCAGGTGTAGGCGCTGCCGCTTTCGGAGATGACGGTGCCGAAGTGCGGATTGGCCAGCACATTCACCCATGGGGCAGGTGTGGGCTGATCCTGGGCGGTGGTGATGACATACTCGCGGCCATCGGGGGTGAACCCGCCCTGGCCGTTGAACAGGGCAAGATCGTGCCGAGGCAACGGGGCGACTGGCAAGGGTTCGGAGCGATGGGTTCTGCTCGGCACCAGCAGGGGAGGCTGTGTCCTGACCAGAATGCGCCCGCTGATCTGATCCGCGAGGGTCCCGCATGTGTCGCAGATGACGATGCGCGCGACGGTTTGGATCAGAATACGATCCTCTTCCGCAAAGCGGTCGGCGGAGCGGACGAAAATCCCGCCGGGCCGATCGAAACCGCCGGATTCGGTCCCAGCGGCGATGAGCGCCATGATCTGATCGTGCAGAATTTGGCGATACCCCGTCTGATCTTCGTTCCAGATGACCAGATCGACCATGAGCCCCTTCAAACGCCAGTAGGCGTGGGCCTGCACGAACTGACGGACCAGGTCGATGTTTTCGGTATATTGAATCTGGAGCAGCACGATGGGCAAATCCCCGGAAATGGCATGACTCCACAGCCCCGACTGCCCTCGCTTGTTTTTGACGAGAATTGCCGGTTCAGCCCGGAGCGCCCCGTTGGCGTAAATGATTGCCCCCGCCAGGCGGCTGTAGAGCTGCGCGTCGCCTTCGGACGCGTTGAGCTGCCTGAGCAGCACTTGGCCGTGGGTCCAGGCCAGGTCGAAAACACGGTCCGCGAGACGGCGATCCTGGTACTTACCGACCAGGTGCAGGGCATCCTCCCGAGTATCCCCGATGCCTGAGATGATGTTGATGGTCACCGATTTTTCAGGGTCCAGCGTGATTCGGCAGCGGATGGCCACAATGGGATCGAGCACGGAGCCCTGGCTGTTGGAGAGCGCGCCGGAGAAATAATCGGCTTTTCCGCTCATGGCCTGGGGATCGGCGATGGTGTTTTCGCGGCCGATGAACTGCATCCTGTCCGTCTCGTAGGACACATCAACGACCTCGGCGTCGTGCACGACCATCATGTGCAGCATCCAGGGGGGCACTTCGCCCCGTGAACGCGGGCGCCGGGTGCACAGGATCGCCTGCTGTCCGGGAATAATCTCGGTCTGGACAAACAGGTTGCTGAAAGCGGGATGCAGGTCGTCCGAGGCCGAGGACGCCAGGGTCACTTCGGCGTAGCTGGTCACATCCAGCGTCCGGCGTGTTCGGGCGCGGTTGGTGATGCGCACGCGGCGCAGTTCGATATCGTCTTCGGGCGAGACCGTGATCTCGGTATGGGTGTCGTAATTGTGGTTGCGCACCCGAAACTCGGCCCGCCCTTCCGAGAAGATGGCTTCGTAGCGCTGCGCCTTTTTGCGCGTCGGCTGGTACGCCGTGGACCAGAATTCCCGATTTTCCAGGTCGCGCAGGAAACAGAACGTGCCCCAGTTGTCGCAGGTTCGGTCTTCGCGCCACCTGGTCACGGACATATCCTTCCAGCGGCTGTACCCGCCGCCGGCATTGGTGACCATGACGTGGTAACGGCCGTTGGAGAGCAACTGCACTTCGGGGGCGGACGTATCGGGGCTTGTAAAGACGCGAATGTGCGGTTCCCCGCTGAGTGAATCCAGCTGAAGTTCAGCCAGCTCGGAGGTGTGCGCATAGAAGGCCGTGGCCTTGGGGATACGCTCCTGCAGGAGCAGCATGGTCGCTTGAAACAGCGGATCCGAAGCAAAACGCTTCTGCATGGGCCGACCCAGGAGCAGGTGGGACAAGGAAAGCAGGCTCATGCCCTGATGATGGGCCATGTAGGACCGCACCACCACGCTTGATTGGCCGCGCGGCAGGCGCGCGGGCGTGTAGTCGATGGCCTCGTAAAAACCGTACCTGGTCTCAAAACCTTCCTCCGCCATCCTGACCAGATTCCGGCACGCCTCTCCGGGCGCGACCATCAGCGCCAGGGCCGAAGCATAGGGCGCGATCACAAGGTCTTCGGCGAGCCCGCGCTTGAGCCCCAGACCCGGCACGCCAAAGGCCCGGTATTGATAGTTATGATGCATGTCGATGGCATTGTATCCGCATTCCGAGATACCCCACGGGACAGTGCGCTTTTTCCCGTAGTCGATCTGTCTGGCCACGGACGCGTTGCAGGTCTGATCGAGGAGCGTGGATTCAAAGGTCGGCATGACGAGCATCGGCATCAGATATTCGAACATGGACCCGCTCCACGACAAAAGAACCGGCTCGCCTCCGGCGGTGGTCAGCATGCGTCCCAGGGCGAACCAGCTCTCCTGCGGGATCTGCCCCTGCGCGATGGCGACGAAGGTGGCAAGCCGCGCTTCCGAAGCCAGGAGGTCGTAGAAGCTGTTGTCGAGCCTACATTCACCGGCATTGTAGCCGATGGCCAGCAGATGACGCGTTTCGTCGCACAGAAAATCGAATTCCATCCGGGCCAGGCCCTCGCATTGCAACGCGAGGCGTTCGATGGACATGATCCGCGCCGTCGCCACCTGACCGGCCTTGGTGACAAGGCTTTGCAGCTCCCCCCACGCGTTGTATTCCGACGCCGCGCCCATGTCCTGACGTTGTACAATGTCCGGTAGGATTGTCGCGGCCAGGGTTGTCAGTTCGCGCAGGGTCAAAACCGCGTCCAAGGCAGGCAGGTCTGCCAGATTCTGACGCACGATGGCGAGTTCCGTCCACGGGGCAAGCGCGTTCAGTTCATTGAGCGCGTCCTCGCATTGCTCGGCAAAGGCTTTGGCCCACCAGCGGGCGTTGCCGTCGGGATCGGCGCCGAGCGAGCCCAGGCTGTCGTCCAGGGCCAACGCCGATGTCTTCAGTCGGTCAAGTCGCTGGCGCGAAACAGCCAGGGTGAGGGGCTCGGAACGGAGGGCGACGTTCAGGTCGTGGCGCAGCGCGGCGAGCTGGCCCGATGCGGCCCCGGAAGCCGCACCCATGGCATCGGCCAGGATTTCGAGGACGTCGTGCAAGCTCTTGAATGTGCGCGGCTCCAGAATCGTGTTGTCGGGCAGCTCCAGCAGTCCCGGCTTCAAGGTCAGCAGGTGACCCGCAAGGTTTCCGCTGTCCACCGAGGAAATGTAGCGCGGAGGCAGCGGCGCGAGGGTTTGCGTGTCATACCAATTGAAAAAATGACCCCGATAGCGTTCAAGCACGCTCATGGTGCGCAGGGTTTTCGTGATGCGATCAAGAAATTTTCCGGCGGAAATGGCCCCGAAATCATACGCTGTCAGATTCGCCAGCAGCGCCAGCCCCATGTTGGTCGGGGACGTGCGGTGCGCGAGCACGGGAGCGGGATGTTCCTGAAAGTTGTCGGGCGGAAGCCACTGATCATCGGGGCCGACGAACGTCTCGAAGAACGCCCAGGTTTTTCGGGCCAGCTTGCGCAGGAAGAGGATCTGCTCGCGGGACAGCTTGTCACGGCGACGGGGTATCGGACAGCTCATCCACCAGACCATGAGCGGTGAAAAAAACCAGAGCGCGAGCACGGGTCCGGCCCCGGCGAGCACGTAAGGCATCAATGCAGCAAGCACCGTCGTAACTGTGACGGCCAGGAATGGCGCGAACCACATGGCACGCAATGAACCAAGGAACCCCGTGGGGGAGCATTCCACATCGCATGAAGGGTTCCATTCCAGCAGGCCTCTGTGCGTGATCAGCGTTCGCCACATGGTGCGCATGACCGCATCCAGGCTGAAAAACGCCTCGTAGGGCAGGCAGACAAGGGTGAACAGCGCCCGTCCGAAATGCAGAACGGCCTGGCCGGTCGATGCGGAGAGGTGTTGCCCAGGGGTCACATCGTCCGGCTTGCGCAGCATGTCCAGAATCGAGGCGATCAAGGGCGGAGCCAGTACGATGCCGAGCACCGCCGCTGTCCAGAACCAAGCATCGGGCAGCACGGTCCAACCCAGGATCAAAAGAAGGGTCAGGCCCGCAGCGGTCAGGCTGCGCCGCAGATTGTCGAGAATCTTCCACTGGGACAGCATGGAGATGGGATTTGTAATCAGACGCCCATCAGGACCGGGGACCCTCGGAAACAGCCAGCGTGCGATCTGCCAATCACCTCGAATCCAGCGATGCCTGCGTTTCACGTCCGCGCAGTAGTGCGTCGGATATTCCTCGTACAGTTCCACATCACTCAAAAGTCCGGCCCGGACATAACAGCCTTCCAACAAATCATGGCTGAGGATGCGGTTGTCGGGAAATCGGTTGTCGAGGGCGCGCCTGAAAGCGTCCACCTCATAGATGCCCTTGCCGATGAACGAGCCTTCGCCGAACAGGTCCTGATACACGTCGGAGATGGCGCCGGTATAGGGGTCGATGCCGACCTCACTGGCGCACATGCGCGCATAGCGCGAGCGGTTCGCGCCGGACAGGCTCACCGCCACCCGAGGCTGCAGGATGCCGTAGCCCGCCACCACACGGTCCAGGGACTCGTCGTAGACAGGGCGATTCAGCGGATGGTTCATGGCGCCCACGAATTCTCTCGCCGAGTCGCGGGCCATCTGCGTGTCCGTGTCGAGGGTGATGACATATTTGACGTCCGGCAAGACTGATGTGTCACCGACAATAACGGCGAAACTACCCGGCGTAGCCTCATCATCGCGACTCAGAAGCTCATTCAGATCCCCGAGCTTGCCGCGCTTGCGTTCATATCCCATCCAGATCCGGTCGGCGGGGTTCCAGCGGCGCGGGCGATGAAACAGAAAGAAGATACTGCCCGGCTCGCTCGGATATTTGGTGTTGAGCTCTTCGATCATACCCTGAGCCAGGCTGACCAGCCCTTCGTCCTCGGGCATGATTTCCTGATCGGCATCGCGCAAATCCGTGAGCAGGGCAAAATGGAGATGCTGGTCCCGATTGCCCAGGAAGCGGACTTCCAGGTCATTGATCAGTTCCTCGATGCTCTGCGCGCTTGTGAGCATCGTCGGGACCACGACCAGGGTCCGCGCGTCCGGCTGGATGCCCTTGGAAAAATCCATGCGCGGCAGCAGGCGCGGCGTGGCCAGGATCGTAACCAGCCAATTCGCGAGCGATACCGCCAGATGGCTGGTGCAGAGCAGCAGGAGAACAGAAAGCAGACCAAGTTTCCAGCCAAGAAATCCGTCACCATGGGCCTTTGCCGCTAGGATCGCAGTCAAAATGACCGTCACCAGAACAATCCCGCCGCCATAGTACAGCAAGGGGAAGCGTCGAACGAGGCGGCGCAGCGCCGCCATGGGCGACCAGCGCACATCCAGCAGGTGTTCGAGCTGCGCAAGTCCGTCCCCGATCAGATAGAACCCCACATGCGCCTTGCGCATGTCGCCCTGCCCCATGGCGCCTTCCTGCGCCAGTTCAAGCGCCCTGCGCGCCACCTCGGACTCGGAATGCTGACAATGTTTCGCTATCTTTTCCACAACATGGCGATATTGATCGCGGGTGGAAAAATCCATTTTGCCGTAGATGTTGCCGGGGTCGTTGCTGAGAATCGCCTGGACGTGGCTCATCGACTCGACAAACTCGTTCCAGTCCATGGCGTTCAAGGAGCGCAGGCTGCCGATGCTGTTGCTCATGGAAATCTGATCGGAGGCCTGCTGCTGATTTTCCTGACGCACCAGCTGATCGATGGTCTGCCCGGATTCGGAGAGACGCCGTTCGACCCATGAGAGCGGCAAAGCTTGGGCCGGGCCTTGGCCCTGAAGCCGGCGGGTAAGCTCCGCGACAAACGAGCTGACCATGGGCGGATCGGATCTGGCCATGTCGGCTATGGTCAGGATCAGGCTTTTGGGGTCGGTGACGGCAACCTCGGTCATCAGAGTGGCCCAATAGTGGGCGCGATTGCGGTCTATTCTGCGCACGGCGAGTCTGGCTGCGACCCGTCGAAGGTTTTCGATAAGCGCAAGGCGCAGCATGATGGGTATGGCCCACAACTCACCCATCTTCAGGGGGGTCACGGACTGGTAGGCGACCACAAAGCGGCTCAAATATTCCGGGTCCACGCGGCCATCGCCATGTGAAATCGCCTCCAGAGCGAGATCGTACACGCGCGGGAGGCCTTCGGACTGGCCGCTGCGCAAACGCGGCAGTTCGCGGCTATACCCTTTGGGCAGATGTTTCGCGGCGGTGCGGATCTGCTCTTCGACGACATAGAAGTTATCGAGCAGCCACTCCCCGGCCGGAGTCATGCGCCGCTCTTCCTTGACGTCTTCCGTCAGCAGACGATGCACCTCCACCAGCACCTGCTCGTTTTCGGCCAGACGCGCCAAAAGGCGATCCTGATAGCGTCCGCTGGTGAGCTGATGCATGCTCGCCAGGACCTTGCCATGCTGCTCCATCTGACTGGCGCTGAACAGTTCCGCCCGGAGGGGAAGCTCCTCGTCCATACTGTTTTGCGACCCGTCGCGACCGACCAGACGCGTCCAGAGTTGGGAAAAGGTGCCCCGTTTGAGAGTACTGCTCATCTTCATGCGTGAGGTCTCCTTGCGCCAGAGCGTAAGCATGAGACTTGCCCTGAATTCGTAGATCGTTGAATCGTGCAGAGTTGAAAGGTTTATTCAACACAAAAAATGGTCAAAGTTGATCACTCCACGTGACTCAACTCAGAACAACTCTCATAAAAACAATGATGTTTTTAATATTGAATTGTCATACTCAAAGTATTTTTCGACCTTGAATTATATTAACAAGTATGATTATGATGGCGACAACCAGCAATATGTGAATAAATGATCCGATAGTATACCCACTCACAATCCCCAATAACCACAAAATGATCAGAACAACAGCGATAGTGTATAACATAACATCCTCCATTAAATATAAAACTATTTACTTACTCGACTTTCGGGGTTAGCCATTAGCAGCTAACAACCTTTGTTCATTGAAAATATAATCGAAATTGCGTCCCAAACTACGCATTCCTTCTTGAAAAGCCTCAAGCAGTACGCGTTCGGCCTGGCTCTGGTTTTCGCCAAGTT
>CAXNFJ010000006.1:0-18062 GCA_964201165.1 Desulfomicrobium sp. | reverse complement strand
GGGCGTCCTGCCGCCGGACCCATGGGCCTCTGGCCTGCAGGTCCCATGGGCCGCGCGGCCGGACCCATGGGTCTGGCGAGGGGCTGACCCTCGACGCGGGTATCGGGAAATTCGACGATGGTGGGCCTGGAAATGATTTTGACCTGAACGGAAGGGGGAGCGGGCTTGGGCTTTTTCGTTTTTTTGCGGGCTCGCTTGGCCTCTTCGGATTCGCCATCGACTTCTGTGCCCATCTCGCTTGCGGCTTCGGCGGGAATGGCGGGCTCTTCTACGGTTTCCGCAACCGCGATCGGCTCCGGAACTTCGGTCGGTTCCGTGGTCAGAGGCTGTGCGGGCGTTTCCACGACCGGAGTCTCGACCGGAGCCTGGACTGGAGCTTCCTGCGAGATGATGCGGGCCGGTGCGATGATGACCGCACCCGAAGACCTACGCGCCCGGGGTTGTTCGGGCTGCTCGGGCTGTTCGGCTGCCACTGGCGGAATTTCGGCTGGAACTTCGTCCTGGGTGGGTGGGGCGGCGGTTTCCGGTGTTTCGGCCACGGTTTTATGCCGTTTGCGCACGATGACTCCGGAAGTGGCCCGTGTGTCCACGATCTGCGGTGTCGCCGCCCTGTTCTGGTGATGGTTCCGGACCTGCGCGACATCGTCATCGGTCAGACTGCTCATATGGCTTTTGGCGGGGATTTTGAGTTCCCGCAACAATGTCATCAAATCCTTGCTTGAGATATCAAGCTCCGTGGCAAGATCTCTCACCCGCAATCTAGTGGACATGCCCAACCCCCTTACATTTCTTCTGCCAGCCTTTGAATCGCTCGAATTTGTTCCGGCACGCCGCTTCGCGGCAAAGATAAAAACCCCGTCCCGGTGTTTTTCCGGTGCTGTCAGCGGTCAGAGTGAGCTCTCCGTGAACAGGGCAGGTAAATCTGTGCAGTTCGTCCTTGGGAAAACGCTGCCTGCAGATGACGCACATGCGTATCGGCTTATTGTCGACGCAGACCTTTGATTCATCCATACGGATCATCTATGCTTCGTCTCCATTATCTGTATCATCCTGCTCCGTCCGTTCCGTCTGAGCCGAGGGTTCACTCTCGCTCTCGCTCTCGTCCCGGTTCTGGCTGATAAGCAGGTTCAGGGCTCCGCGCAGGGCACCGATGTTTTCTTCGCTGATGCCCTGGATATCCAGTAATTGTTCGTTGGTACAGGCCGCCATGGCCTCCAGGGAATCAAATCCGGCTTCGGCGAAATCGGCGATGGAAACCTGGGCCGCGCTGGCAAGTTGTTCCAGCAGGTGGCGGTTCTTGTGCACCTTGTTGAAGCGGGTGTTGGTGAAGATGTCGATCTTCCAGCCCAAAAGCTTGGCCGCGAGTTTGACGTTCTGGCCTTTCTTGCCGATGGCCGGGGTCAGCTGATCTTCAGGGACCACGACTTCCAAGGATTTTTCTTCGTCATCGATGGCGATCTTGGAAATACGGGCCGGAGAAAGGGCGTTGGCCGCATAGGTGGCGATGTCCGGGCTCCAGAGAACGATGTCGATGCGCTCTCCGCGCAGCTCCTGAACGATGCTGTGAATGCGCGAGCCGCGGATGCCGACACAGGCGCCCACGGGGTCGACGTTGGAATCCTGGGACAGGACCGTGACCTTGGCCCGAAGACCCGGATCGCGGGCCACGCCCATGATGTTCACGGTGCCGTCGGCCACTTCGGGCACTTCGCGGCGGAACAGGGCGACCATGTACTCCGGATCGGAGCGGGTGATGATGATCTGCGGTCCGCGGCCTTCCTTGCGCACGTCGATGATGAGTCCTTCGACCCGATCACCCTGACGGAAACGCTCGCGGGGAATCTGCTTGTCCTTGGGCAGCAAAGCCTCGGTCCGGCCGAGGTTGATGATCCAGCCGGAACGGTCGCGGCGCTGGATGATGCCGCTGACGATCTCGCCCTTGCGGTTCTTGTATTCCTCGAAAATGATTTCCTGTTCGGCATCGCGCATGCGCTGGATGATGACCTGCTTGGCGCTTTGGGCCGCGATGCGTCCCAGATCCTCGACCTGCAGGCGAAAACCGATGGCGTCGTCCAGTTCCACGTTGGGATCGTGCTTGACCGCGTCGACCATCAGGATTTCCGTGGCCGTGTCAGTGACTTCGTCGACCACGATCTTGAATTGATAAACTTCGATGTCACCCGTTTCTTCGTTGAAAGTGACTTCAATATCCATCTTGTCGCCGAACTTCTTGGTCACGGAGGCCCGAATGGCTTCTTCCAGGGTGTCGATCAGCATTTCACGGTCAATGCCCTTGTCCTTGCTGATCTGATCAATGGCTTTTTTGAGTTCCAAATTCATGAACGTCCTCCGTTCTCCTTGCGGAAATAACCCGCCGTGTTCCGAAATTTAGCTTTTTTCGGGTTTGCCTGGGCCGTAAAGCTCGCAGATGAGGTTGGCTTTCCCCACATCTTCCCAGTTCAGTTCAAAAGTGTCGCTGTCATCGGACAGGGTGAACATGGGCGGGTCCATGGAGAGCAGGCGACCCTTGAAATTTTTTCTGCCGTCCAAAGGCTTTTCCAGGCGGATGCGGACCGGCTGGCCTATGTAGGCCTGCATCTGCTCCAGCGAGAAAAAGGGGCGCTCCAGCCCGGGAGAGGATACTTCCAGGGTGAACGCACCGGGGATGATATCCTCCACATCCAAGGCCAGGCTCACATGCCGGCTGACCTCCGAACACTCATCGATACCCACGCCCTGGGCGGAGTCAAGGTAGATGCGGACGATCTTGTGCCGCCCTCCCGCCGCGAAAAGCAGGTCAATGCCCCAGACTTCAATGTCCTGGGCCTGACATAGGGGAGTCACCATTTCCATGAGTCGTGCGTGTATTTCGCTTTTGTCCATTTTTGCCTGCCGGAAAAAAAAAGGTGGACCACGAAAAGGCCCACCCCCAAATCAGCTACCGAATATCAGTATGACCACATACAGGAGTGGAGCGGGTGACGAGGGTCGAACTCGCGACTCCAAGCTTGGGAAGCTTGTACTCTGCCATTGAGCTACACCCGCTCTGCAACCGTTTCCCTTGCATGAGGGGGGGGATGGCCGTCAAGTTTTATTTTATTCGTTGCCTTGGAGGACAGGTGAGCCTTTGTTTTTCTGGCCTGGTATTTGCTCATAGACCCGTACAAGGAGGACCCCCATGCAAGACAGCAGTTATAGCGCCGTATTCGGGGCTCTTACCCAGCAGCATCGGCTGGATACCATCGCCAATAATTTGGCAAATGTGAACACCACCGGCTTCAAGGGCGACAAGCAGGCCTTTGAGGACACTTTTCGCCGTTATGCCCACGACCTGCTCGACCCCAATACCAATCTTAATGATAAGGTTCCCTGGCCCAAGGGCAATATCCTGGCCCAGCCCAGGATTTCGGGCAACGTCGTCGATATGTCGCAGGGCGCCATGAAGAGTACTGGAAATCCGCTCGATCTGGCCATTTCCGGGGACGGTTTTTTTCGGATTCAAACCCCCGAGGGGGAATTTTTGACCCGGCAGGGCGTCTATCACCGTTCGGCCGAGGGCTACATTGTGGACGGCCACGGCAACCAGCTCCTGGGCGAAGGCGGGCCCATACAGCTTCCGGAGACCGGGTCCGTGCTGGTGGATGCGAAAGGGACTCTTTCCGTGGACGGGGAGCAGATAGACACCATTTCCCTGGTCCGGGTCGAAGACCCGCGTGCCTTGGAGAAGGTCGGCAATTCCCTGCTGCGCATTCGTCCCGATGCCAAGGTGCAAGCCGTGCCGGCCGAGGACTCCGCCGTGGAACAGGGGTTTTTGGAAGCGGCGAATGTCGAGGTGGTTTCGGAGATGGTGAACATGATCGAGGCCCTGCGCATTTTTGAAGCGTACCAGAAAATGATCAGCGGTTCATTTGAACAAGACAAGAAGGCCATCGCGGAAGTCGGTGCGCCACGATAATCCTTTTGGTTCGGGCTCGCGGGGTTGCCGTGGGCCAAAACCGGGTGTTGCGGATGGTTCCGCAAGGAGAAGAATATGATTCGCGCGTTATGGACCAGCGCTTCGGGCATGATCGCCCAGCAGCTCAATTTGGACGTGACGGCCAATAACCTGGCTAACGTCAACACTACCGGCTTCAAGAAGAACAGGGCCGAATTCGAGGATCTCATGTACGAAAACATGAAGATCGCGGGTACGCCCAATCAGGAGGGCAACCGCTTGCCCGTGGGCATGCAGGTTGGCATGGGCGTGCGGCCCGTGTCCGTGCACAAGATATTCACCCAGGGTGATTTTCAAAACACGGGCAACCAGCTCGATCTGGTCATCGAAGGTGATGGCTTTTTCCGGGTCGATCGCAACGGCGAGGAAACCTACACCAGAAGCGGAGCCTTCAAGCTCGACAGCGACGGGCGCATCGTGACCGACAACGGCCATCCCCTGCAGCCAGAGTTCGTTGTTCCCCCCGAGACCCAGAACATCGTCGTGACCGAAGACGGTCGGCTGACGTGCGTGGACAAGGCGGGTACCGAAATCGCGGGCACGGACATCCCTGTCTATACTTTTGTCAATCCGGCCGGTCTCAAGGCCGAGGGCCGCAACCTGTACGTGCAGACCGACGGTTCCGGCGAGGCCGTGGAAAGTGTTCCCGGCGAGAATAACGCCGGAACACTGGCTCAGGGTTTTCTGGAAATGTCCAACGTGGAGATCGTGGAGGAAATGGTCAACATGATCGTTGGTCAGCGTGCCTACGAGGCCAACTCCAAGTCCATCTCCACAGCCGACACCCTGCTGCAGATCGCCAACCAGTTGAAGAGGTAGGGTATGCGTGTAGTTGTGCTCCTCCTCGTACTTCTGCTCTGTCCGGGCCTTGCCGTGGCGCAGAGCAGGCTGGTCGTGGCCGGGGCCGTATGCGTGGACGGCCCGGCCATCACCTTGAACGATCTGGCCCGGGGCGAGGGTGCAGAAGCCATGGCCCTGCTTGCCAGCGTCGGCGCCGAGTCGCTCCTGGCCTCGCCCAAGTTCGAGGGGGCCAGGGCAAACTTGAGCGGACCCAGGTTGCGCGAGCTTATCACGCAGCGCTTTGGTCCAAGCCTGCCGGTGATCGAGATCCCGAAGCAAGTTCAGGTTCAGCGTGGTGGGCAGGTGATCAGCGCCCTGGCCGTGATTCCGGGTGTCGACAAAATTTTGACGAATGCCTTGGCCCATCTTGAGGGCGAGGTGGAGATTCGGGAACACCGCATTGCGGATTTTCTTTTCATCCCGGAAAAGGTGCCGGTCCAGATCCGTGTTGTGCCGGTGGGTACTCCGGCACCGGGGCGGATAAGCCTGCGCCTGGAGGCCGTGGCCGAAGGGGATCGCGTGGTGCAGAGCTTCACGGGCACTGTCTTTGCGGATGTCTGGAAAACCGTGCCCTGCGCGGCCCGGGTTCTGAACAAGGGCAATGTGTTGGAGCCGGGGCTGGTTGGTTTTGAGCGCAAGAATCTGGCCTATCTGCCCCGTTCGCCCTGGGATGGCCGGGGCCTGCCCCTGCGCATGACCGCGCCGGTGGGCGAGGGGCAGTACATTTCCGCCGAGGCGGTGGAACCCATTCCCGTGGTGGCCAAGGGCAAGGCTCTGACCCTGCTGTATGCGGGGCGGACCCTGAAAATGACCGTTCCGGTCGAGAGTCTTGAAGACGGTGGCATCGGAAGTGTGATCAGGGTCCGGAACATGCAGAGCAAAAGGATCGTGGCCGCCCGGGTCGTTGACGCGGACACGGTGCAGGTGGAGTAGGCTTGGAGGAAATATGCAGACACGAATTTTGATTTTCATACTCGCCCTGGTGCTGGGCGGATGCCGGGCCACAAGTCGCCCGACCATGCCTGCGGCGGTGGTCACCCCTCCTCCGCAGGAGCGGGTGGCTTCGGCGGACAATCCCGGCTCGCTCTACGATCCGGATGGGGCGACAACGCTCTTTGCCGATGCCCGGGCCAGAAAGGTCGGGGACATCCTGCTCATCAAGGTGGTGGAAACCACCCTGTCCAAAAGCAAGGCCTCGACCACGGCGGACAAGGAC
Source organism: Desulfomicrobium sp. (assembly GCA_964201165.1). GTDB lineage: Bacteria > Desulfobacterota > Desulfovibrionia > Desulfovibrionales > Desulfomicrobiaceae > Desulfomicrobium. Next base: position 12,012 of record CAXNFJ010000006.1, on the reverse strand, counting down.
AACTCCATGGATCTCGGGGTGAGCGCATTTCTGGGCAAGGACGAGCTGCCGCTCCTCTCCGGTGCGGCGGTGGGGGCGGAATCCATGATCAGCGCCAAGTCCAAAAGTGCGTTTGAAGGTGATGGCGAGACCAAGCGCGAAAGTTCCATCACCACCACCGTGGCGGCCCGGGTGACCCGGGTGCTGGGCGGGGGGCTCATGGAAGTGGTCGGAGCCCGCGAAACGCGGGTCAACGGTGAGACCCAGATCGTATTGGTGCAGGGCGTGGCCCGTGATCGGGACATCGCCGCCGACAACACCATCAAATCCACCAGCCTGGCCGAAGCCCGCATCGAGCTCTACGGCGAAGGCGTGCTGGCCGACAAACAACGCCCCGGATGGTTGGGGAGGGTAATCGACAATGTGTGGCCATTCTAAAGTGCGAACCGGCCTGATCCGTGCGCTGACCGTGGCGGTCTTGTTCATATCCCTGTCCGCTCCGGCCTGGGGCGTGCGTTTGAAAGACATCGCCAGCTTTGGCGGGGTGCGCTCCAACGATCTGGTGGGCTACGGCCTGGTGGTCGGCCTGTCCGGGACCGGAGACAAGAGCGGGTCGAAGTTCACGGTCCAGTCCATGGCCAACATGCTGGAAAGCATGGGCGTCAAGGTCGATCCGTCCTCGCTCAAACCCAAGAACGTGGCCGCGGTCATGGTCACGGTCAAGATGCCGGCGTCGGCCAAGCCCGGAGCCCGGCTTGATGCCACGATTTCCTCCGTGGGCGATGCGGCCTCGCTGCTGGGCGGCGTGCTGCTCCTGACTCCGCTCAAGGGAGTGGACGGCAGCGTCTATGCTCTGTGTCAGGGACCGCTGGCCGTGGGCGGATTTTCCGCCGGGGGAGACGCGGCCTCGGCCACCAAGAACATCACCACCGTGGGCCGGATTCCGGGCGGCGCGGTGATCGAACGCAGCGTGCCCTTCACCTTTAATGACCAAAGCAACATCGCCATCCAACTCCATGTGGAAGATTTTTCCACGGTCAAGCAGGTCACGGACAGCGTGAACCGGGCCATCGGCGGGCAGTACGCATCCTCCCAGGATGCCTCCACGGTCAGCTTGGCTGTTCCGCCCCAGTATCAGGGCAACATCGTCTCGCTCATGGCTTCCCTCGAAAATCTGGAAGTCCGGCCCGACAGCCGGGCCAAGGTCGTGGTCGACGAAAAGACCGGCACCGTGGTCCTGGGGGCCAATGTAACTCTGTCCAAGGTTGCCGTGTCCCATGGCAATTTGAACGTGGTGGTTTCCGAGCAGCCCCAGGTTTCCCAGCCCGGGGCATTTTCCGAGGGTGAGACCGTCGTCACTCCGTCCACCCAACTTGGGGTCAAGGAAGACCAGCGCCGTCTCGTCCTCATGAACGGAGCTTCCATCCAGGAATTGGTGGATGGCCTCAACGCCATCGGCGCCACGCCCCGGGATCTCATTTCCATTCTGCGAACCATGAAGTCGGCGGGTGCCCTGCATGCCGATCTCGAGGTTCTTTAGCTCACGGAGGCCCTATGTCCGAAGTCATGACCGGTATCGCCTTGCCTGAACAGGATTCGACGCAGAGCCTGCAGAATCGACTGCGGGATTTGCGCACCAAGCTGCAGCCCGAAAAAGGGATGGACGAGGCCAAACTCAAAAAGGCCTGCCAGGATTTCGAGGCCGTGTTCATTGGGCAGATCTGGAAGCAGATGCGCTCCTCCGTGCCCAAGGAAGGCATGCTCCATTCCAAGGAAGAGGAAAACTACCTGTCCATGTTCGATCAGGAGTTGTCGGTCAAAATGGCCGGCAGCGGAGGCATCGGTTTGTCCGACATGTTGTATGCGAATCTTTCGGAACGTCTGGTCAATGCCAGCCGGGACACGGCCTCGGCCAAGCCCCTGCAGCCTCTGGACAGGGCGGAGCTTTCCAGGATCCAGTCCGAGGTGCGCACCCCGGCGGTCCCGACCAGCACCCTGGCCGCCCTGACAGCCCAGCATGAGGCCGAGATGCTGGCCCGGCGCATAGAGAAAACCCACGCCGCCGGATCTGTGCAGGACGGGCTGGCTGTCCGAACGGCCACGGACCTCGACGACGCTCTGCGAGTGGTCAGTATGGATGGCAAGGATGGCATCTAAAGTCGGTACAGGGAAGTTCTTGCCGGTCATGGCATCGCGCAAGCAGCCCCCCGTCATGGGTGCGAAATGGCCGGGGATCTTCGTTGACGGGACACGACGCCGGGCTGGTCGGATATTTGCAAAGATCCGGAAGACAAGGTTCACCCAGCAGGTATTTCCTGCTTCACCCTAACGTTCCACGACCGTTCACCCTTAAGGAAATGCGCCATGCAACAGATCATTCTCGGCAGTCTCATTCGTCAAGCCAAGGGCACGGAGCTTCTCTGTCTTCTTCTGCGGGAAGAGTATGCCTTGCTGCGGGAAGGGCGTCCGGATCAGGTCACCGGTTTGGAGATCGTCATTCAGGAGCTGATCCGGCAACTGGTCCGCGAGCGCGAATTTCTGGTCCGACGTCTCCACCTGGCCGGCGTGGCCAAACTGGGCATCTTTCTGGAGGGCTTGAATTCCGGAGACCAGCGGATTTTTGAAACATGGCGGGCCATGATCATCACCCATGAGCAGGAGAGCGCCCGGCAGACGACGCTCAATTCCAGTCTGGCCATGGCCCTGTGGGAACAGAGCGGTATCCTGCTCAAGCATTTTCAGGATCAGGTCGCCCCCCGGGACCGCAACACCTATACTGCCAAGGGCACTTGGCACAATCGTACGGCCACGGCGACGTTGGTACGCGGGAGGATGTGATGTCCGGCATCACTTCCCTGCTCGATATCGGGAAGAAGTCCCTGTTCGCCAACCAGGCGGCCATAGACGTTGTCGGCAACAACATCTCCAACGCCAATACCGAAGGGTACAGCCGCCAGGCCGTGCGTTTCGAGGATGGCACCTACATCAACACTTCGCCCGGCCAGCTCGGGACAGGAGTCGATGCTGTCGAGGTCGTCCGGTATTTCGACAACTTCATCGAGGCCCAGTACAATACCAAGAATTCCGAACAGGCCAGATGGTCGACGCTGTACGAAAATCTGCAGAGCGCGGAAGCGGTGTTGAACGAGTCCAATTCCGAAGGCATCAGCTCCGCCTTGGCCGCATTCTGGGCTGACTGGCAGGAATTGTCGGCGGACCCGGAGAATGCGAGCATCCGCACGGCTTTTTTGGGGCACGCCTCCAATCTGGAAAAGGCCATTCAGTCCGCCCAGGAGGATCTGGACCGGCTTCAGGGCGGAATCGATGATTCCATCTCGCAGGAAGTCGCCGAAATAAATCAGATTCTTTCCGACATCGCCGAAATCAACACCCAGATCACGGTCAACGAGGAAACGGGCAAGAACAACGCCAACGGGTTGCGCGATCAGCGCGCGACCCTGGTCCGGGATCTGGCCGAGAAGATCGACATCAACTACATCGACAACGGCCTGGGCAATGTGACCATCACCACTTCGGCCGGGCAGACCCTGGTGGACGGGAGCGAACATTACCGTTTGGCCTTCGAGGGGAAGCAGACCATCGCCGATCTGCAAAGCACCTCGACGTTCAACGGAACCGTGGACTTCGATGGCGAGAGTTCCAGCGAGTATACCGTTGAAATTGTCACGGGGGGCGAGGTCGGAGTCGATCCAGTGACGTTCAAGGTCTCCACGGATGGCGGGAAAACCTGGCTTGCGGATGAGAATGGCGTAAGCGTCTTCGCGGCGAGCGAAGGGGGAGTCCTGCTGCCCGACGGGAAGGGGACATTGACGTTTTCCGCTGGCACGGGCGGCGATGCGACCACGGGCGACAGCTTTCAGGTCCTGCCGAACAAGAGCCTTTTTTGGTATCAGACGACATCCACCAAGGTGAACATCACCCCGCAGACCCTGTCCAATGGCACAGACAACGACCGTCGTTTGACCGGCGGCAGCCTGGCCGGATATTTTCAGTTTCGGGACAGCAGCATCGGGAGCTATCTGGAGAAACTGGATTCGTTTTCGTCCAGCCTGGCCTGGGAAGTGAACCGGATTCATTCCCAGGGCACGGGAACGGAAAAATTCGAGAATGTCATCGGCAGTTACGGGGTGAACCTGCCCACTGCTTCTCTGGGATCCGCGGAATCCGGCCTGGCCTTCGGCGACAAGCTGACCTCCGGCAACGTCATGGTCAATGTGTACAACAAGACGACCGGCGCGCTGGAAGAGTCCAGCGCCCTGGACTTTGACAATACCACTCCCGGCATCCAGAATTTTGACCCGGCGGTCCATTCCATGGACGATGTGGTGGCTGCGATCAACAACTCCTTCACCGGGATCAGCGCCTCGGCCCCGGACGGGCAGCTGCAGATCACGGCGGATTCGGGCCATGCCTTCGCCTTTGGCACCGATTCCAGCGGCCTACTTGCCGCACTTGGGATCAATACTTTTTTTGATGGTTCGGATTCCAGGACCCTGGCCGTCAACACCGCCATCCAGGACAATATTTCCTTCATCAATTCGGGCCATGTCAACGGGGCCGGTGAAATGAATGACGGCGACAACACAACCGCCGCCGCCATCGCCGCCCTGCAGCATACGAGTGTCGGCATAACGAGCCCGTCCGGGGGCACGACCCGCCAAACCCTGGGGGAATATTTTTCCTCGCTGGTATCCCGGGTCGGATCCGACACGTCGAACGCCAAGTTCAATGCCCAGTACCACGCCGCCCTGGCTTCTGATCTGAAATCCCGGCAGGAATCGGTCAGCGGCGTGAACCTGGACGAGGAAATGACGAACCTGATCAAGTTCCAGCATGCGTACACCGCTGCGGCCAAACTGATCACCACTGCGGATTCCATGTTGGAGGTTCTGTTGGGGCTCAAGTCCTAAGGGAGTGAATTATGCGCGTATCTCTTCGTAATCAATACAGTAATTTTCTGTACAATCTGCAGGACACGCAGTCCAGGCTGATGGAGTTGAACACGCAGGCTTCCAGTCAACAGCGCATCAACAAACCCTCCGATGACGCCATCGGTGCGGGCAAGGTTCTCAACTACCGGGGATCGCTGACGGCCATCACCCAGTATCAATCCAATATCGACACGGCCAAGGGTTGGCTGAATCTGGCCGACGAGTCCCTGATGCAGGTCAGCACCGTTCTGACCACGCTCAAAGGTCTGGCCGAACAGGGCGCCACCGGCACCATGACCGCTTCGGACCGGGAAGCCACGGCCTATCAGGTGCGCCAGCTCTTCAGCCAGCTGGTGAGCTTGTCCAACACGGACTACGAAGGCAGTTCCATCTTCGCCGGACACAAGACCTCCGACAACGCCTATGAAGAGGCGCTCATGGTCTACGACAAGGACGGCAAGAGCCTGGGGTTGGCCACGGGCATGGCCGACCGGAGCGTCCTGGTCCAGTTCGTGGGCGCGGAGGGGACCACGGCCACGGTCGGCACGGACACGATTTCATGCCGGTACAGCAAGGACGGGGGAACCTCCTGGACAAACACGACCGTTGCCGCCGATGGCTTGTTGGACATGGGCGGGGTCAGCGTCACGCTCCCTGACGGCTATGCAGTGGACCTGACGCCCGCGACCAACACCTCGACCTCCAAGGGGTCCTGGCTGACGGTGGCGCCCACGGCCATCTATCAGGGAGATCACGAAGAACAGTCCGCCGTGACCTATGACACCGCGAATCCGTCGTTTTCGGCCTTGCCCCTGGGCGGCTTCACGCAGGATGTGAAGGTCAGCGTTCCCGCAGGTGTGGGTTTTGGATCAGGGGTGCCGTTTGATGTGGACGTGACGATAAACGGGGAAACCTGGACCGCGACAGTCGCCAACACCTCGAACACCCCGGTGGTGCAGACCCCGTATGGCGAGATCCAGCTGTCCGGCGCCGCTCCCGCCACGGCCCAGACGTTTACCGTCCAGGCCGGGAAGACCGCCGTGCAGAACCTGGGCTCCGACCTGAACGCAGTGGGCTCGGGCTTGTTCGGCGGCGATGTGAACGTCCGCATTGACGCCGCCGAGACCAGCGGCACCGGCACGGTCGCGGATCCCTTCATCTATTCCTACGAATATGCCTACAGCACGGATGGAGGGGTGAACTGGTCCACCGGCCATAAGACCGCCGACAGTCAAATCAGCGGTTCGGCCGAACTGCTGGTCCCCGGGGGCAAGCTGGTCGTTTCGCAGAGAGGTACGAGCGACGTGTTGGCGGAGAATTCCCAGTTCGTCATCCATCCCCAGACCGCCGGCCATGACCTGGAGATTTCCACCGGCCAATTTCTGCAGATCAACAACGTGGGGTCGGATATTTTTGGCGGATTCTATGAAGGCGGCACGGATCCGGTTTTCGCGGATTCCGATGCGGGCAAGAATATCTTCGTCGCAGTGGGCAAACTGGTGGCCGCATTGGAAAACAACGATCAGCAGGGCTGTGCCGAGGCCTTGGAGAGCCTGAAGACCGGCCAGGAGTATTTCACCACCCAACTGGCTTCCGTCGGGGCGCGCGAGAACAGGCTTGAGATCGCGGGCACTGTTCTTTCGGGTTTGAAACTCAACGAAACCGAACGCATGAGCAATATCGAAGATGTGGATTTGGCTTCGCTTTTGACGGAGCTGGCCAACCAGCAATTATCCTATGAAACAGTGCTCAAGTCTTCGTCCATGATCATGAAGATGAGCCTGGTCAATTATCTCTAGGAAGGGTCTATGTTAATTCTTTCCCGTCGCCCCGGAGAAAGCGTGCATGTGGGTGATGACATCAAGATAACGATCCTGAGCATCAAAGGGCAGCAGATCAAGATTGGTCTTGAAGTGCCCGAACATACACCTGTTTACCGGGAAGAAATTTATGTGAAGGTGCAGGCCCAAAATGCATCGGCCCTTGAACTTGACAACAACGATATGATGATGGCGGCAGCACTATGGATAAGCAAAGAAAAACAATAAATTCCCGCATTGGTCCGTTGGTTGTTTCCACGGACAAGACCATCCGTTTTCCGCGTGGACTCATCGGCTTTGAATCCTTGCGGGACTTCGCACTGGTGGAGTTCAAGCCCGGCACTCCCTTTCATTTCCTGCAAAGTCTCGAGCTGCCGAGCATGGGCATGATGCTGGCAGATCCGTTTTCCTTTTTACCGGGGTATGAGATTCGTCTCTCCTCGGCCGAGGAGCGCATTCTGAAAGTGCACAGCATTCGCGACCTGTTCATACTGGTCAGTGTGACCGTGCCCAAGGGCGACCCCGAGGGCAGCACCCTCAACCTGACCGGACCCATCTGCGTCAACGTCCAGGAGCGCCTGGGTCTGCAGTCCCCGCAGGTGGAACTGGGTTTTCCCTCGCGCATTCTGCTGCGGGAACTTGGCGACAGCGACAAATGTTCGGCGAATTCATGAAAAAAGCCTGGCCGGGTCACCGGTCAGGCTTTTTTTCAGTACGAGAACGCGGGGTCATCCCCAGACATCTAGCTCCTGTTTGACCAGGGCGGCCGCGATGTCCTTGCCGCTTGGCTTGTACTCGCCCGCCTCGATCCTGGCTTTGACGTCCGCGACCTTCTCGGGTCGGATGCCTTCATTTTCCTGGGCGGCCTTGAGTACGTTCGCCTTGAGCCGACCTTCCTCGGATATGGAAATCCGGTCCGTCCCGCTCTCATGGGCGGTCGCGGTTTTCTGGGCTTCCTGGCGCTGCTGATCCAGCTGTTCCAGCTTGCGCGATTCGTAGCCGCTCAAAGGGGTGGTGATGGTGTTGATCGTCATGATCCGCTCCTGCGTATTTTCCTGCCTTGCCGCGTTGGGGGTTTCCCGTCCCGCGTGCAAGGTTTAAAGCATTGTTTCGTTGACCCGACCCAAGGCGACTTCCCAGAGCCGTCTCATGAAAGCATCCTTTTCCCCGTTGGTCAACTCGGCGACACCCTGGTCCGTTTTCTTGAGAATCTGGAGGCCGCTTCCATCGGAAGGATATCTGAAGACCACGTCATTTCCGAACTCGCTCGTCAGTTGCTGCTTGATGTCGCGGACAACCGGGTTGGTACTGTCCGAGCCGATGAGGTTGTCCACGATCTCGCTCGCGACTTTTTCCACCAGCAGGCGTCTCTTGGCTTCCTTGGAAATCGACACGGAATCCCCTTGCCCGGCGCGGTCCATATACTTTTGGAACCTGGCGATCCGTCGGCCGGTGTCTTGGTGCTGATCGTATGTACGGAGCACGGTTTTGACGAGAAAGGGGTTAACTGTCACGGTCTATACCTCTTGTTTCAACCTATCGGCTATTGATGAGGGAACTTTAGGTAATTTTACAAAAAAAAAGCTGTGCGCAAAATTCCGGGACATCAGGCCGCCGCCAGCGCGTATTTTCCGTCCCTTGGGCAGGCTCTTCTTGAATCCCCGTGCCCTTTTGCTTACACTCCCGCAAATGGGCAAAATCATCACCAAAATCGTCATTGTTTTTAAAACCGGAAACGAATTGGCCGGCAACATGGCCGGGCAGATCCGGGAATGGCTCGGGAACGAGGGCCGCTCGGCGCGGATCGTGGAATCATCCAGGGAAACGGTGCACTGCGTTTCGACCTGGGAGGACGCGGACATGATCCTGACCCTGGGCGGAGACGGAACCCTGCTCGCCGTCGCCCGGGACGTGCAGAACCTGGGCATTCCCATCCTGGGCCTCAATCTGGGCAAGGTCGGGTTTCTGACGGAGCTCTCGCCCACGGACTGGCGCGAATCCCTGACCGCGATCCTGCGTGGCGAATACGACATGTCCCAGCGGCTGGTCATCGGTTTCAAAGTGCTCAGGCGCGGGCAGGAGTACTACCGGGGCTGCGCGATCAATGATCTGGTCATCAGCTGCGGCAGCCTGGCGCGCATGATTCGACTCGACATGTGGTATGGAACCGATCACCTGGGCACGGTGCGCGCCGACGGCATGATCGTGGCAACGCCCACGGGCTCGTCGGGATATTCCATCTCCGCCGGCGGACCGCTCATCTATCCCGAGCTCGATGTTTTCGCCCTCACGCCCATCTGCCCCTTCCTACATGCCTTCAGGCCCATGGTTCTGCCCTTTGAAAACGATCTGCGCATCCTGGTCCTGGACGCCGACGCCGACGTCTATCTGACCCAGGATGGCCAGACTGGAGTGGTGCTGGCTCCCGGCGACAATGTCTTCGCCTCCAGGGCGGAAAAGAAGCTCAACCTGATCCGCCCCCTGCATTCCCATTACGCGCACAAACTCAAATCCAAAGGTTTCGTCCGGGAGAGCTGATGTCCAAATTACCTGATTTCACAACGGTCCGCGAATTACGTTACGGCCGCGATCCGTATCTTGACGCGTGGCTGCTGCATTTCATGACCGAAAACAATATCGAGCCCAAAGTCAACCCGGTGGAAAACGCGCAGCAGGAACAGCTGCGGTTCATGGTCGATGTCGATGACGACCAGGTCTTCGTGCCCTGTTCGGACGAGATGTTCGAGAATCTGCTGCACACGCGTCTGTCCGGCGCACTGCTCCAGGAGTATCGGGAAAAATGGCGGCTGCTCGTGCATCTGGTGCGCATCAACATCAAGGACCGCTACACCCGGCGCAAGATTTTCGCCCTGTCCCGGCACAAGGTCCGCCAGGTGCTGCATGCCCCGTTTCTCATCCCTTCGCGTTTCTTGAAGCAGCTTCTGACCATTTTCATGGCCATGAGCGGAGTCCATGACCCGCAGCGCTCGGAGAAGCAGCTGGCCAACACGCGTGCCCTGGACTTTATGTCCAGCCCGGCCATGAACCAGTGCCTGTACGCCTGCCCCGAATCAAACCTGGGCTGCACCTCCATCAAGCATCTGCGCTGGGAACTCGATCTGCTCGAATTGGCCCGGCTCTGCCGTCTGTCCTTGCGCAGCGAGATATGGGAGAAGCCGTGCGCCGTTGCCGACACGGACTGCTTTCTGGAAGGGGTCTGCGCTCCGTGGCCGGAATTCGCAGGCATCATGAACAAGGTCATGGGACCGGACAGCGGACAAAAATCGCTCAAGATTCTCTTTTTGCCTGCCAATAGTGGCGAGATCATTTTTGATCTTCGTTTCATCCGGGTCCTGGTCCGTTTGGGGCACAAGGTCATTTTGGCCCTGAAGGAAGGGTACAGCCTGGACAGCCCCGTAATCTGGGACGTGGAGCACGACAGCGCACTGCAGGACTCGGTGGGCGACGCCCTGTTCATCGAGAACAGCCGCATGAGCAAAAACGAGCTGTTGCGCGCCCAGCGTGAGAACTCCCTCCTGGTCATTTCCGACGGCAGCCGCGAACGGCTCAACCTGTGGCGCACCAACGTGACCTTCGCCCGCTCATGGAAAGAGGCGGATCTGGTCATTGCCAAAGGTTTTGCGCATCATCGTCGGCTGATCAAGAATTCCCACCTCTTTACCCGCGATATCGTCTGCCTTTACCGGGACCGCGACGGGTTGGATCAGGTGCGTTTCAAGGAAAAATCACCCCGGATTACAAAAATCACGGAGTCCCAGGTCATGGCCCAGGCCGACGCCATCATCGCACGCATGCGCGCGGCACGGAGCATGAGCAGGCAGGTCATGTTCTACAGCGCCATCATCGGCAGCATTCCTGGCCAGACCAAGGTCGCCCTCGGGGTCGTGAACACCTTTGTCGCCCATCTGCGGGCCAAGCATGCCAACCTGCTGATCATCAACCCGGCCGAGCATTTTGTGGAAGGCATGGATGGGGACGATCTCATGTACATGTGGGAACGGGTCCAGCGCAGCGGCTTCATAGATGTCTGGCGTTTCCAGAGCGTGGCCGACATCGAGACCACCTTTGAACTGATGGGCGAGCCGGTTCCGGCGGAGTGGCACGGCAAGGACGCGACCTTCTCCACGGGATGCACCAAGGAAATGAACATTGCCCTGGACATGCAGCTCAAACACCCGGAGATGCAGATCATCGGGCCCGATCCCAAGCGTTTTTTCCGCCGCAACGAGTACGGGGTGGGCAAATATTTCGACGCCCGCATCCTGGACAAGGGTCGCGGTCTGTGAGGACACAAGCCCTGGCCGTGCTTTGTCTGGCGCTGCTTTGCGCCTGCGCGGCCCCGTCCAGACAGCCTTTGCTGGTGGAGAGGTCCCCTGGCCGGGAGCTTTGGGCGCGGGTGGCGGAGGCGGCGGCAAAGAATCCGGAAGCCTTGGCCCACGCCATCGCCCAATCCCTGTCCTACGTGCGCACCCGCCCCCAGGACGGGACGCCTTTCCCGACGACCGGACCGCCGTGCACCTGGGCCATGCTGGCCGCTTCCCTGGAACATCTGCGGACCATCCTGCCCCGGCTGGGCTCCGAACCCGACCTGCTGGTCCGGGATTTCATCTGGCATGAGGTGCGCCCCGAGCCGCTCATGACCGGATATTACGAGCCGGAGATGGAGGGCAGCCTTGTCCCCCATCCCCGGTACCCCGTGCCCATTTACGGTCTCCCGTCCGATCTGCGCAGTACCGCTCTGGGCCGGTTTCATTCCCGCTGGCAAGGGCAGACGCTGACGTACCGCGTGGAAGGGGGCGAGATATTCCCCTTTTATTCGCGGGAGGAGATCGACGTCCACGGGGCCTTGAATGCGACGGAAACACCCCTTGCCTGGACCCGCGATCCGGTGGACGTTTATTTTCTGCAGGTCCAGGGTTCGGGTCGACTGCGGCTGCCGGGCGGCACGGTGCGCCATGTCCTCTATGCGGGTAAGAACGGCCACGAGTATGTTTCCCTGGGCAAGGTCATGATCGAGCGCGGCCTCATCCCCAAGGACGAGATGTCCATGCAGCGCATCCGGTCCTACCTCGGCGCGCATCCGGAGCAGGTTCGCGAGCTCTTGAACAGCAATCCGAGCTACGTCTTTTTCCGTCTGGCCGGGGATGGACCCGTGGGGGCCACTGGCCGGACATTGACGCCGATGGTCAGCATGGCTAGTGATTCAGCCTTTCTGCCCCTGGGCAGCATCCTGGCCGTGG
>CAXNFJ010000005.1:0-19457 GCA_964201165.1 Desulfomicrobium sp. | reverse complement strand
GATCAAGGTCCGCAAAAGCCGGGCATGGCTATGGGCGCGCACTGTCGTGAGGGGGGCGGGCGGCGCTTCATTGTCTGTCTGTTTCTGTCGTTATGCCTGCATGGCCTTGTCGCAAGCGGGCTTGAGATACGTATTCCGGAGCCAGGGATGAAAGACATGCTTGTTTGGGTGGACATCATTGTTCCTTCAAAACCTCCCGTCCCTCCCGCACCCGTCCTTGAACGCTCAAAACCGGTCAAAAGCGGCGCAAAGGTCTCGGTCCATGCCGCATCCAAGGTGGCCAAGGTCTCCCCGAAAAAAGCCAAGCCGTTACCGTCCGCAGTGAGGCAAGCTCCTGTTCAGGAGCCGTCCGTCGTGAGGCAGGCATCCACGGCCACAGCGCCCCCGAAAAGATCTTCCACTCCCGCCGTGTCCCCGCCGGAGGCACGGTCGCCGGAAGTCCAGGTCGGCACGCTTGACGCACGAATCGGAGTCACTGTTCTGGCCAATGAATCCGGTCAGGATGCGCTCAAGCATGGAGCGGAAGCGCGTTTCATGCATGGCATGGCCACGGAGGAGTTCGTGGAGGAGAATTACGTCGGCGAATATTCGCTCGGAGCACAGGGACGGGTCTGGATCGAAGATGATCGGGTACGAAGTGGACACCTCATCCTGCATGCCGAGCAAATGGGGCTGGATCGGCCTTTATTCCGTTTCAACCGGTTTATTTATGTCTATGGATTGAATCCCGATTCTGCGTCTCCGATTTTGGGTTCTGTGACGTTTTTTTCCGACGGCGACCACATCCATCAATTCTTGTGGCAGCATAATGGAACCCAGGCATTTTTTCCGTTACGGATACTGCCGTGAAGGCGTGAATGCATCTTTCCCGATTGTTTCGAATAGATATTTCCGATCGAAGTTTCGTTGACATATCAATTAGTTTAGGGATAGTACCCCCTTTGTGAAAAAAAGGCCGAGGTCGCTGCACGCTATTACCTTTTTGAAGGAGGAGGGTATGAGTTTAAGCAGACGTGAATTCGTCAAACTGTGCTCCGCAGGTGTCGCTGGACTGGGAATTTCCCAGATCTATCATCCGGGGATCCTGCACGCCATGACCGAAGGGGCTAAAAAAGCTCCGGTCATCTGGGTACAGGGCCAGGGTTGTACCGGGTGTTCCGTTTCTCTGCTCAATGCCGTTCATCCCAGAATCAAAGAGATTCTGTTGGATGTCATCAGCCTTGAGTTTCATCCCACCGTCATGGCGAGTGAAGGTGAGATGGCATTGGAACACATGTATGAAATCGCTGAAAAGTTTAAAGGCAACTTTTTCTTGTTGGTGGAAGGTGCCATTCCCACTGCCAAGGAAGGTCGCTACTGCATTGTCGGTGAAACTCTGGATGCCAAGGGGCATCATCATGAAGTCACCATGATGGAATTGATTCGAGATTTGGCACCCAAATCCTTGGCCACCGTGGCCGTGGGTACATGTTCCGCTTTCGGCGGCATTCCGGCAGCTGCCGGCAATGTCACCGGCGCCAAAAGCGTGCGGGATTTCTTTGCCGAGGAAAAGATCGAGAAACTGCTGGTCAACGTGCCCGGATGCCCGCCCCATCCGGACTGGATGGTCGGTACTCTGGTCGCTGCCTGGAGCCACGTCCTCAATCCGAAAGAGCATCCACTGCCCGAATTGGATGAGGACGGCCGTCCGTTGCTGTTCTTTGGTGACAACATCCATGAGAATTGCCCGTACCTTGAAAAGTACGAGGCTTCCGACTTCGCCCCGACGTTCACCAAGCCTGGCTGCAAGGCCGAACTTGGCTGCAAGGGCCCGTCCACCATGGCCGATTGCGCCAAGCGCCGCTGGAACAACGGTATTAACTGGTGTGTTGAAAACGCCGTGTGCATCGGCTGTGTGGAACCGGACTTTCCGGATGGAAAGTCTCCTTTCTATGTAGCGGAATAATCAAGGAGTACGCACGTGTCACAAGCAGCTACCCCCGCAGCTGGCGCTGAAGCGCAGAAAATAAAGGTTTCCATCGATCCGATGACTCGGGTTGAAGGTCATCTCAAGATTGAAGTTGAGGTCAAGGACGGCAAGGTTGTTGATGCCAAATGTTCAGGCGGCATGTTCCGTGGGTTCGAACAGATTCTGCGTGGTCGCGATCCCCGGGATTCCTCCCAGATCGTGCAGCGCATCTGCGGCGTTTGCCCCACGGCCCATTGCACGGCTTCTGTCATGGCTCAGGACGATGCCTTCGGAGCGAAAGTCCCGACCAATGGCCGTATCACCCGTAACCTGATCTTCGGTGCCAACTATCTGCAGTCTCATATCCTGCATTTCTACCATTTGGCCGCTCTGGATTATGTCAAGGGTCCGGATGTATCTCCCTTTGTTCCCCGGTACGCGAATGCGGATCTCTTGACGGATCGCATCAAGGACGGGGCCAAGGCCGATGCAACCAACACCTATGGTTTGAATCAGTACTTGAAGGCGCTCGAAATACGCCGCATCTGTCATGAGATGGTCGCCATGTTCGGCGGCCGCATGCCTCATGTTCAGGGCATGGTCGTGGGCGGAGCAACCGAGATTCCGACTGCGGAAAAGGTTGCCGAATACGCCGCGCGCTTCAAGGAAGTCCAGAAGTTCGTGATCGAAGAATATCTGCCCCTGATTTATACGTTGGGTTCCGTCTACACCGACCTGTTCGAGACCGGCATTGGTTGGAAGAACGTCATCGCCTTTGGTGTTTTCCCCCAGGACGACGACAACAAGACCTTCATGCTCAAGCCGGGCGTGTACATCGACGGCAAGGATGAAGAACTCGATCCCAAGCTGATCAAGGAATATGTTGGACATTCCTTCTTTGATCAATCCACTGTTGGTGGCCTGCACTACAGTGTCGGCGAAACCAATCCCAACCCGGACAAGGCTGGAGCGTACAGCTTCATCAAGTCGCCGCGCTACAAGGACAAGCCTTGCGAGGTCGGTCCTCTGGCCCGCATGTGGGTGCAAAATCCGGAACTCAGCCCTGTCGGCAAAAAGTTGCTCAAGGAACTGTATGGCATCGAAGCCAAAAACTTCCGCGATCTGGGCGACAAGGCTTTCTCCATCATGGGTCGCCACGTAGCCCGTGCCGAAGAAACCTGGCTGACTGCCGTGGCTGTCGAAAAGTGGCTCAAGCAGGTTAAACCCGGTGACGAGACCTACGCCAAGGCTGAAATTCCTGATGCCGCCGAAGGCACAGGCTTCACTGAGGCTCCCCGCGGTTCCCTGCTGCATTTCCTGAAGATCAAGGACAAACAGATAGAAAACTATCAGATCGTGTCCGCGACCCTTTGGAATGCCAACCCCATGGACGAGATGGGGCAGCGCGGTCCGATCGAGCAGGCCCTCATAGGCGTGCCGGTTCCTGATATTAAAAATCCCGTCAACATTGGGCGCCTCGTGCGCTCATACGACCCGTGACTGGGCTGTGCCGTGCACGTGATGCACGCTGAGACCGGTGAAGAACACGTTGTCAACATTGACTAACGCGGATTGAATGAACCATGAAGGGCCGGGAAACCGGCCCTTTTTTTTAGGACCGGGCGGAACCTATGAATGTCGCTGCCTCCGCGAGAGCGCAGGATCTGGAGAACATGGCATGAAACGACTTTTGGTGCTTGGAGTGGGAAACCTTCTGTTGACCGACGATGGCGCTGGCGTGCACGCGGTTCAGGCTCTGGGGCAGGAGAAAGAGTGGGATCTTGAACGGGTCGACTTCATGGACGGAGCCACTTTTACCCAGGATATCTTTTATATTTTTCAGGAATATGAACGCGTGCTGGTACTCGACGCAGTCAAGGGCGGCCGGGCGCCTGGAACCATATATCGTTTCACCGAGGCCAACCTACGGGATAATTACGAACAACGTCTGTCCCTGCATGACATCGACATGCTCGATTCGCTGAAGATGGCGGAGCTGCTGGGCAACAAGCCCGAGTTGCTGGTCATCGGCATCGAGCCGGTGACCATCAGCGAGTGGTCCATGGCATTATCCGACGCCGTGCAGGCGCAATTTCCGAAGTTCTTGGAAGCGGCGAGGCGGGAGATTCGCGCGATTTTGGTCTGAACAGGGCAAAAAAAAGGCTCCGCCGGCATGCCGGGGAGCCTGTGGTCCGCTGGTGGAAAAAACTTATTCTTTCTTGTCGCCTTTCTTTTCCGCCTGAGGAGCCTGAGCGGCCGGGGCTGCCTGGGCCGGGGCTTCGGAACTTTTCGGTTCGAATTCCTTGCGCATTTCTTCGGTCAGATCTTCCAGCTTGGGCACCACGTTCTGCATGTAGGAGCGAGCCACGGTCATGCTCTGCTGCATGAGTTCGGGCATCTTGGCGGTGACTTTCTTGCCCAGGTCGGACTTGTAAAAATCCACCAGACCCTTGGTTTCTTCCTCGGTGAACACGGAAGTGTACAGATCCAGGTACTGGACCTTGACCTTTTCCCACGCCATGTCTTCCTTGAGGATGGCGTCAAAACGCTTGGAGTATTTTTCCAGCTTGGGCTTGTCGGTTTCCTGAACATTCATCTGCGCGGTGATCTGCTGGAAAATCATGGTCACCTGGGCTTTCATTTTTTCCATGACCGTGTCGCCGTCGGTGATCTTGATCAGTTCTTCGGCCAGAGCCCGGTGTTCATTCACGCCGCTGTACGCGGTGGCGCATGTAAGAATAAAACAAAGAGTTAACACCAATTTTTTCAACATGTTGTCTCCTTAGCGGGGATCGGCTGTAGTCCGGTTGCGTGGGCGGTGCCGATGCATACGGGATTTTGCCGGAGGGGTGTGGGGGCGGATATCGCCGGGACCGATGCTGTCTATTCCAAGCGGCGGAGGTTGACAAGAAGATCCTTGCCTACCAACGACTCAGAGCGTCACCGTTACTGCTTGGGATGCCCTTTGCGCCTTGTCCCGGGCTTTTTCCAGGGTTTCGTCGCGGGCCACGATCACGCCCATGCGTCTTTTGCCCGAAACCTCCGGCTTGCCGAAAAGGCGGAGGTCCGTGTCCGGTTCGTTCAGTGCCGCTTCGAGATTTCCAAATTTGACCTGCTTGGATTCTCCCTCAACCAGGATGACGCTGGACGCCGAGGGGCCATGCTGGCGTATGCACGGCACCGGCAGGCCGAGGATGGCGCGGGCGTGCAGGGCGAATTCCGACAGGTCCTGGGAAATGAGGGTCACGAGACCTGTGTCGTGGGGGCGGGGGGAAACTTCGCTGAAATAGACCACGTCGCCCTTGATGAAGAATTCCACGCCGAAAATGCCGCGCCCGCCCAAGGCTCCCGTGACCGCCTCGGCCATGCGCCGGGCTTCGGCCAGCGCCCTTTCGCTCATGGGTTGCGGCTGCCAGGACTGCTGATAGTCGCCATCCTTCTGATAGTGTCCGATGGGCGCGCAGAACGTGGTGCCTCCGGCGTGACGGACGGTGAGCAGCGTGATTTCATAGTCGAAATCGACGAATCCCTCGACAATGACCTTTCCCTTGCCCGTGCGTCCGCCTTCCTGGGCATACTTCCAGGAGTTATCCGCATCGGCCGGGGTTTTGACCACGGACTGGCCCTTGCCGGAAGAACTCATGATGGGCTTGATCACGCAGGGGGTCCCCACGGCTTCGATCGCGGCCAGATATTCTTCGTAGCTCTCGGCAAAGCGGTAGGGTGAGGTTTCAAGACCAAGTTCCTCGGCGGCCAGACGACGGATGCCCTCGCGGTTCATGGTCAGTTTTGCGGCCCGGGCCGTGGGGATGACGGTGAACCCTTCGGCTTCCAGTTCCACCAGGGTTTCCGTGGCGATGGCCTCGATCTCGGGAACGATGTAGTCGGGCTTTTCGGCCTCGATGATGCGGCGCAGGGCCTGCCCATCGAGCATGGACACGCTGTAGGCGCGGTGAGCGACCTGCATGGCCGGGGCGTTTTCGTATCTGTCCACGGCAATGACTTCAACGCCCAGCCGCTGCAACTCAATGACCACTTCCTTGCCCAGTTCACCGGAGCCGAGCATGAGCACCTTGGTGGCCGAAGGTGAAAGGGGAGTTCCGATATGTACCATGTGCACCTCGTTACGTTTGATTTATTCTGGGCCACGTCCCTAGCCTATCTCGTCGAGGTTGACCAGAGCGCGGCAGTCGATAAGGCTTGACGCATGCCCATGCCCCAAGCCATACACCAGGACTTTCCCGAGGAGTGGAGGAATTATGAATAAATTTGTGCTGTCGGTCATCGGCAAGGACAAGCCGGGCATCCTGGCAAAAATATCGACCATCCTGTTTACCTATGGCTGCAACATCGAAGATGTCAGTCAGACCATCCTGCAAACCGAATTCGCGTCCATCTTTATTGTATTGAATCCCGACGCGCATCCGCTGGACGAAATCGGGCAGGCCCTCAACGCGGCGTTGCGTGACATGGAACTGAGCGCCCACCTGCGCCCCATGACCACGCAGGACCCGGCCCCGTCCGCTCAGGGACAGCCTTTCGTCATCACCACCAAGGGCGCGGACAAGCCGGGCACAATCTCCGCCGTGACCACGGCCATAGCCTCCCTGGCCTGCAACGTGATTCATTTCCGGGCCATCATCACCAAGGACGAGGGCGTGGACGAGATGATCATGATCTTCGAAGTCGACATGCCCAGGGATGTGGAACACCGTCGTTTGCGTCAGGTCATGCAGGACGTATGCGCAGGGTTCGGCCTGGACGCGTCCGTTCAGCACCGCGACATTTTTGAAACGATTCATCGAGTTTAGGAGACAAGGCATGCTCAACGACCGCGAGGTTCTTTCCACCCTGTCCATGATCAAGAACGAGAATCTGGACGTGCGCACCGTGACTCTGGGCATCAGCCTGCTGGAGTGCGCGTCTCATGACCTGTCCAGATTCACGGATACCATCCATGCACGCATCACAACTCTGGCAAAAGATTTGGTCACGGTTTGCGACGAAGTGGGCGAGCGTTACGGCATCCCCATCGTCAATAAGCGCATCTCGGTCAGCCCCATTGCGGTGGCCGCTGCGCCCTTTGACACCCGGGGCATGATCGAAGTGGCCAAAACCTTGGACCAGGCCGCCAAGGATGTGAATGTCGATTTCATCGGGGGCTTCACGGCCCTGGTCGAAAAAGGGATGGCCAAGGGCGATCTGGCGCTGATCGATGCCATTCCCGAAGCCCTGGACATCACCCATCGCATGTGCTCGTCCATCAACGTGGCCACCACCCGGGCCGGGATCAACATGGACGCCGTGGGGCTCATGGGCCGGACCATCAAGGCCGCGGCGGAGCGCACCAAGGACCGCGACGGCCTGGGCTGCGCCAAGCTTGTGGTCTTTGCCAACATCCCTGAGGACGTGCCATTCATGGCCGGTGCGTATCTTGGTGTGGGCGAGGCCGGTTCGGTTATTAACGTGGGCGTCAGCGGCCCCGGCGTGGTCAAGAAGGCCATCGACCGGGCTCTGCAGGACAATCCGGGCGCGCACCTGGGTGAGCTCGCGGATGTGATCAAGCGCACGGCCTACAAGGTCACCCGCGTGGGCGAGATCATCGGCCGCGAAGTGGCCCGTATCCTGGCCGTGGAATTCGGGATAGTGGATCTGTCCCTGGCACCAACACCCAACGTAGGCGACAGCGTGGGCGAAATTTTTCAGTCTCTGGGCTTGGGCGCCATTGGCGTGCCTGGTTCCACGGCGGCCCTGGCCATGATCAACGATGCGGTCAAAAAAGGCGGCGCCTTTGCCAGCTCCCGGGTCGGCGGGTTGAGCGGCGCCTTTATTCCGGTCAGCGAAGATTTAAATATCGCCGCCGCCGCATCCGCTGGGCACCTTTGCCTGGAAAAGCTGGAGGCCATGACCTCCGTATGCTCCGTGGGTCTGGACATGGTTGCCTTGCCTGGCGATACCACGGCCGAAACCCTGGCCGCGATCATCGCCGACGAGATGGCCATAGGAATGATCAACAAGAAAACCACCGCGGCCCGGCTCATCCCCGTTCCCGGCAAAAAAGCCGGAGACCGTGTTCATTTCGGGGGCCTTCTGGGCGAGGCGGAGATCATGCCCGTGCGCAGCAATGGAGTTTCGGGCGGGTTCGTCAGCAGGGGCGGGTCCATTCCCGCACCCCTACAGGCATTGATCAATTGAGGTTGAGTTCGGTTTTTTCAAAACGCGGTATTCTGAGCCGCGTCATGTGCGGGAGGTATCGTGCATACGAAAGATGTGATCGGAAAGGATAAGGTGGCGGCAGGTCTTGCGGTCAGCACTCTTTTGTTTCTTTTTGTCTTCTTTTACGCGTTGCATCAGAATGTGGCGGGCCTTGCCCGGGAGATAGAGGAACTGAAGAGCCTGAACAGCGCCGTGCTGGAACTGGACGCCCGGCATACGACCTTGGACAGCAAGGTTACGGAATTGAATACACTCCCTCGCAGGACTTCGGCCATGGCCATGGAGAATCAGGTCAAGGCCATGGCCCATGCCGCCGAGGATCTGGACCAGCGCATGGATGGCAAGCATCGTGACAAGCTCGCGGTCATCCGCACATTGCTGCAGGAAATTGGCGAAGATATTAACAGTTCAAAATAATTGAGAAAATATCGTGAAATAGGGCCCGGAAGCGCAAGCTTTCGGGCCCTTGTCGCGTTTACGCTCTTTGGTCCGGGATGGTTTCACTGGAAATTGTGACCGGACAGTTCAGGGCTATTCAAGCAGACATGTTTTTGAGATTTTTTTTTCCTTTATCAACATCCCGATTTTCTACGGCTCGGGATTCGTGCCGTGCTTTTACCTGTCGCGCTGGAATTATGACCATATTTCAAACACGGGTCGTGACTTTTTTTATGGACAGCATAAAGGCATAGAAAGAGCTGCGATTCTGTGGACGAACTGAAGAGATCGAGGCAATAACGATGAAGATATGGACTTTGGTGTGGAGGGGGGTGCTGATCGTGGCCGTTATTTGTGGCGCCGTGGTTGGCAGTTTGCTGTTGTGGGTTGACCCGGATGCATTCAAATCTCAAATCGTGTCGTCGGTCCGCCAGAACACGGGGCGGGAACTGACCGTCGCGGGCGATGTGCATCTTGAATTTTTTCCCTATCTGGGTGTGGCAGTGGAAACCCTGGAGTTCGGCAATACCCCCGGTTTCGATGGTCCATTCCTGACCCTCCGGAAAGCCCAATTGAAAGCTCGCTTGCTGCCGCTCCTCATGTCGCGGCTGGATGTCGTGGCCGTCGATGTCGAAGGGCTTGTTTTGCATTTGTCGCGCGATGCCCAAGGCAGGGGCAATTGGGCCGATTTGGCCGCGGCACCCGAAGCCGGCGGGGATGGAGACAGGGGGCTGGCCAAGGACAAGCGGGTGCCGCTTTTGGCTTCCCTCATCGTGGATGGACTGCACGTTTCCGACGCGAGCGTGGTCTGGAGGGATGAGCGAAGTGGAGAAAAGGTGGATGTAGGCGGCATTGAGCTTGATGTGTCCAATTTCGCCTTTGGCGAGGCCTTTGCAGTGGACACGCACGCTGTTGTCGTGGCCCGTGGAATCACGGCAAATGTTGATTTTAAAGCCAAGGCCGTGTTGGAACTGAATCGCCTCGCCGTTGAAGATCTGACCATGACGGCCAGCCTTGAGGGGGAATCGTTGTCCCGGAGCCCTGAACTCATCTCTCTCTCGGCGGACTATTTTTCCACCGACGGCAGGCTGGACAACGCCCGTATGCAGGGGCTGGGTCTTGATCTGCGCGCAGGACTGCGTGAAGGAGAGAACGCGACCACCTCGGGCAGTCTGGACCTTGCGGCTTTTAGCCTAAGGAACGTGTATGACCGCCTCGGGTTGACGATGCCCGAACTCGTTGACGCGTCGACCTTGGACCGGGTGGCCCTGGCCTGCGAGTGGACCGGGAACAGGGATCGGCTGGATATTTCCCGGATCAATCTGGTTGTCGATAATGCGACCATCCAAGGCGGGATTTCAGCCGTGGGGCGGACCAATCCGTCCCTCGTCTTCGACCTGCGAGCCGACACTCTGAACGTGGACCGCTACCGGGCGCGCTCCGCCATGGATGGCTCAGGGGGGAATTCGTCAGGAGCCGGCAAGCTTCCCTTGCGGGCGCTGCGCGGTTTGGACCTCAACGGCACCCTGTCCATGGACTTTCTCATTTTGGCCAATCTGCGTCTTGCGGATGTGCGCATCGTGACCCGCGCCAAAGCCGGGATTTTAAGCCTGGAGCGGATCGAAGCCGCAACCTACGGCGGGCGTCTGGATGCTTCTGCATCTATGGACGTACGCACGGACACCCCCAGGTATTCGTGGTCACATGCGCTCTCCGGTTTGCAAGCCGGCCCTTTTTTGCGTGATTTGCATGGCAAGGAATTGATCTCTGGAACGGCGAAAAGTTCCGCTGTGGTGCGGGCTCAAGGTTTGAGCATCCCGAACTTGAAGCGTAGCCTGAACGGAAACGTCGACTTCCAAGTGGTGAACGGAGCCGTGATCGGCATCAACATCGCAGAAAACATGAGGGATGAAATCCGGAAATTGATGGGACAAGCTCCCGGTTCGGATGAGCCGGACCGAACCGATTTTTCGATTCTTTCCGGAAGTGAGGTTCTTGTTGATGGAGTGGCGACAACCCGCGATCTGCTGTTGCTGGCTCCTCGATTCAAAGTCACCGGTAGCGGGAAGACCGATCTGGTGCGTGAGAATCTTGATTTCAGCCTGGTCATCGCCCTGGAAGGCAGTCAGGGAAAATTCGAGAATGGAGCGCTGGGGCTGACCAGCGTGCCCGTGCGTGTGAGCGGGCCTCTGCGCAAGCCTGTCGTGAGTGCGGACACGGCGGTTGTGTTGCGCGGACTCGGAATCCGTGGCGGCCAAGCCATCAAGGATGCGCTGGAAGGGGTGGGTTCAGGGTTGAACCAAGGCGCGCAGGGTTTGATTCGGCTCTTCGAATGAGTGGATAAAACGATAACGGCCGCATTCGCGGCCGTTATCGTGAATGGGTCAAGGGGACGGCGCCCCTTGGGGGGCACGGGGTCCAGGACCCCGCATTTATATCGTGTTCATTCGACATCCCACTGTGGTCCCTGGGCTGTGTCCTGAATGGTCACCCCCAAGGCCAGAAGGTCATCGCGGATGGCGTCGGAACGGGCGAAATCCTTGGCGGCACGGGCGGCCAGCCGCTCTTGCAACTTGGCTTCGACCAGCTTCGCATCGATCTTCTTGCGCAGCACCCGGCTTTCCTTGAGCTGGCCCAGAAAATCAGCACTGGGCATCAGAAAGAGCCCCAGGACTTCACCCCAGCGCTCGAACAGCTTCACGGCATGACGGACCAGGTCTCGGCCCTGGTCGGATTTCTTGAGGGTCTTGTCTTCAAGGATGCGGTTTACGATCTTTATCAGCACAAAGACATGTCCGAGAGCCGCGGCCGTGTTCATGTCGTCGGCCATGGCCTCGTCCCATTTGGCTTCAAGGGCTGTGGCCTCGATCACGATTTCGGCCGGAAGCTGGGTGGCGGTCCATTTGGTTCCGGCCACATGGGTTTCGGCGGCGGCCTTGGTCAGATAGATGCGCTTCAAGGCGCGTTCAGATTCGTCCAGGGCGTCGGCGGTGTAATCCAGGGGACTGCGGTAGTGCTTGGTGATGAGCAAGAAGCGCAGCACCTCCGGCAGATAGTTGGCCAGAATATCGCGAATGGTCACGAAATTATTCAATGATTTCGACATTTTTTCGGAGTTGATCTGCACGAATCCGTTGTGCACCCAGTAGCGCACGAACTGTTTGCCCGTTGCCGCCTCGGTCTGGGCTCGTTCATTTTCGTGGTGCGGGAAGGCCAGATCCTGACCGCCGCCGTGGATGTCGAAGGGCAGGGGCAGGTAGCGTTCGCTCATGGCCGAGCATTCGATGTGCCAGCCCGGGCGTCCCGGCCCCCATGGGCTGGGCCAGAAGGGTTCCCCCGCCTTGGCGCCTTTCCAGAGGGCGAAATCGAGCGGGTCTTCTTTTTCCTCGCCCGGTTCGATGCGCGCTCCGGACATCAGATCCTCAATGTTGCGACCGGAGAGCTGTCCGTAATCCGCGTACGACCGAACCCGGAAATAGACGTCTCCGCTGGGTGTGGAATAGGCGTGCCCCTTGGTGATGAGGTTTTCGCAGAGTTCGATCATTTCCGCGATATGCTCCGTGGCCTTGGGTTCGATGTCCGCCCGCAGTATCCCCAGACGGTCCATGTCGGTGTAAAAGGCATCGATATAAGCGCGGGCGATGGTCTCGAAATCCGTGCCTTCGCGATTGGCCCGGTTGATGATTTTGTCGTCCACGTCAGTGAAATTGCGTACAAAAGTGACCTTGAAGCCGATGTATCGGAGGTAGCGGACCAGGACGTCAAAGACCACGGCCGAGCGGGCGTGTCCGATGTGGCAGAGATCGTAGGCAGTGATGCCGCAGACATACATGGACACCTGACCCGGAGTGAGCGGGACGAATTCTTCTTTTTTTCTGGTGAGACTGTTGTAGATCTGCATGCTCATTCCTTGTGGTTGCAATGGGGAAAGATGGTTATCGCCGTGATGCGTTCCCTGAGCCGATTGACCGGCAAAAGGGTCAGCAAGGCGGTCAATTCCGAGCCTGACTCAAAGCCGGTCAAGGCGAGACGGATAGGATGATATAAAAGCCGTCCCTTGACTCCGGCCTGTTCGCCGATTTGGCGCAGCAGGGCTGCGACCGCTTCCTTGCTCAGACGGGACTCGGGCTGATGTGCGGCCAGGGCCTGATCCAAGGCTGCGAGGAGTGGGCGGCTCTGGGCCAATTCGGTCATGGACCGGGGCGTAAAGCTGAGTTCTCTGGCAGTGAAATGGGGCAGCAGACTGCGCAGTTCCTCCAAATTGGACGCATTTTCGCGGAGGCTGCTCACCAGGTCCCGCCGATTCTGCTCGTCCAGGCTGTGCCATGGGTCGTCTTCGCTCAATGTCTGGTCCAGGGTCGCGACCACGCCGGAGGGATCCTCGGCGCGGAAAACGCGGGCACTCAGGCTTTTCAACTCCTCGATGTTCATGACCGCATTGCCCCGGCCGAGGGCGAAGGGGTTGAAGGCCCGGGCCATGTCTTCCAGGGAAGCGAAAAGGCTCTTGGTGGGCAGGGCTCCAGACAGAGACGCCAGAAATTGGGTCACGGCCAATGGCTTCAGGCCCATTTCGATGCATTCCGGGATGCTGAGCGCTCCGCTGCGCTTGGACAATTTCTTGCCTTCTGGGTCCACCAGCAAGCCGTGGTGGGCAAACGAAGGCGGAATATGGTCCAAGGCGCGGTACAGCAGGATTTGCCGGGCCGTGTTGGTCAAATGGTCTTCTCCGCGCAGGACCAGGTTGACGCCCATGTCCATATCGTCCACGACCACGGCCAGGTTGTAGCTGGGCCAGCCGTTGGAGCGGAGCAGCACGAAGTCGCCAAAGGCCGTGGCCGGAACGCTGATTTCGCCCTTGATCAGGTCCGCGAAGCGGATGTCCGCCTCGCTGGTGCTCCTGAAACGCACGGTGTGAGGGAGGCCCTGGCCCAGACGCTCGATCCGTTCGTCCTTGGAGAGTTTGGCGCACCGTCCGCTGTAGCGGGGGGGCAGATTGTCGGCCGCGGCCTGCTGCCTTTCCCTTTCCAGTTCAGTATCGGTGCAGAAGCAGGGGTAGGCCTTGTCTTCGGCCAGCAGCCGTTCCACGGTCCGGCGGTACAGAGGCAGACGCAGGCTCTGGTGGCGGACGGGTTCATCCGGAGCCAAACCCAGCCAGGACAGGGACCAGAGAATGGCCGCCTCGGCGGCGAAGGTGGAGCGTTCCTGATCCGTGTCTTCCAGGCGGAGCAGAAATTTGCCGCCGCTTTGGCGGGCCAGAAGATGGTTCAGGATGGCCGTGCGCACGTTGCCCAGGTGCAGCACGCCCGTGGGACTGGGCGCGAAGCGGGTGATCCAGGGGCCGCCGGTCTTGAAATTGGTCATGCCTGCTTCCTGAGCGCCGTGACCACCGCCACGGCCTTGATTCCTTCCTTGCGGCCGGTGAAGCCCAGATGCTCCTCCGTGGTGGCCTTGACGTTGACCTGATGGTCGGCCAACCCCATGAGGCTGGCCACGTTGTCCCGGATGGCCGCCTTGTGCGGGCTCAGTCTGGGGGTCTGGGCGATGACGGTCAGGTCGACATGAGTGATACAAAGCCCTGCGTTGCGGGCCTTGTCCATGACCTCGGACAAAAGGATGCCGGAAGAAATGTTCTCGAACCTGTCGTCATTGTCCGGAAAATGCTCGCCTATATCCCCCATGCCCAGGCATCCCAGAATGGCATCACAGAGCGCGTGCAAAAGCACGTCGCCGTCGGAATGGGCCTTGATGAAGGGCGCCCCGGCAATGGGCATTCCACCCAGCACCATGGGACGGTTGCCACCGTAGGCATGCACGTCGTAGCCAAACCCGGTGCAGGGCTGAGGCAAGGGAGAGGCAGAGACAAGCACGCGCAGATCCTCCGGCGTTGTGATTTTGATGTTCGTTCCTTCGCCGGGGACAATCCGCACGTTCCGACCTGCGCGTTCGATCATGCCGGCGTCATCCGTGACCGTCCAATTTTCGCGCAGGGCCTGGTCATGGACCTGGCGCAGCAAGGCCGCGTGGAAGAGTTGGGGCGTCTGGGCCGCGCGCAGGGTGTCGCGCTGGGGGGTACGCAGGACCAGATCGTTTTCGATTTGTTTGATCGTGTCAGTGACGGGGATGGCCGGGATGACGCCTCCGACGTCGCCAGTCAGGGCGGCAAGCAGGGTATGCACGAGCCCGGCCGAAAAAAAAGGGCGAGCACAGTCATGGACTAGGACCCGGTCGCAATTTGGGGGCAGGACGGCCAATCCCAGGCGCACGGAGTCCTGTCGTCTGTCGCCGCCGCCGACGGCCAGAATGCGGATGCCCAGGTTGCTTTGGAATTTGTGTTCTTCCAGTTCGCGGGTACGTTCGGACAATTCCTGCGGAGGAAAGACAAGGATCACGCCCGCAAGGTTCGGAACTGCGGACATGGTCACTACGCTGCGCCAATACAGGGGGTGTCCCTCATGGCGCAGAAACTGTTTGCGGGTGCCGCCCGTTTCCCGGGCGAGGCGTGAGCCCTGGCCGGCGGCCAGGAGTATGGTCCAAAGTGAAGTTGTCATGATCAAAAAATACGGAGCCGGACGATAAGCCGGATTCTGTGCCCGTTGCCGGGCGGCTGTCATTCCTCTAGGGCGGCGGTTACCCGCCGTCTCCAGCAACCTACCCGAAGGGTCGTGACCGGGCCGGCCACCTTCCTATTTGGTCTTGCACCGGATGGGGTTTACCGAGCTTGCCGCGTCACCGCGACAACTGGTGGGCTCTTACCCCGCCTTTTCACCCTTACCCAGGCCTAAGCCCGGGCGGTTTGTTTCTGTGGCACTATCCCGGGGTCGCCCCCGCTGGACGTTATCCAGCATCCTGCCCTGTGGTGTCCGGACTTTCCTCTCCCGGCCTTGCGGCCGGCAGCGACAGCCTGTCCAGCTCCGTAAAAAATCAATCGGTCTCCGGGAAATGACGCTCCCAGAAGATGATGCGCAGACAGTTGGGGCAGCTCAGGATCTGCTCGCCCTTTTGCAGGTCGATGTAGGCCTGCGGCGGGATGATGATATGGCACCCCTGGCACACGGATTCGCTGACCGGCACGATAACCGGATTGGGAATGCGTGAACGAATGAAATTGTAGCGGGTCAGGATGGGCGCAGGAACGGCCTCGGAGGCTTTGCTCTTTTCCTTGTCCAGAATTGCCAGACGGGTGCGCTTTTCGGCCAGTTCCTGATCAAGGGTGGACTGCTGGACGGAGATGGTTTCACCAAGGGCGTCGATGTCTTTCTGCAAGGTTTCCTTGCGGCCCTCAAGATCGGAAAGATCGGCGAGAATGGTTGCCCGCTCTTCCTCGCGTGTGCGATTCATCTTTTCCATGTTGTCCATCTCACGCATCATGGCGTGATATTCCTTGGTGTTTTCCACCATCATGAGCTTGTTCTTGCTCTTCTTGACCTTTTGCGTGTCGTTTTCGATCTCGCTCTCGATCCGGTTTTTCTGTTCCATCAGAACATCAACCTTTTCCTGAATCACGTCCTGCTGCTGTTTGAGATAGGCCTGCTTTTCCTGCAGGGTCCGCAGCTGCTTGGGAGCATCTTCCAGGATTCGTTCCAGGGTGATCATCTCCGAATCCACTTTCTGCAGCACGACAAGCTGTTCAATCTGTTCGATATAAATACTCAAGGTAGCGTCCTCCTCAAAAGCGTATCAATTTTCCGGGTTTGTTCCCGGGAAGACTTCAGGCAAATGGATCGCGACCCGGGAGAAAGACGACCCGCACCCCCGCAGGGGAAAGATCTCGGGCCAGGTTCTCGCTCCAGATGCGCATCATGGTTTCTTCAAGGCAAAAATGTCCGACATCCAGGGTCAACCCAAGGTCCTGCACGGCCTGGGCCTGATGATACTTCAGATCGCCGGTCAGGTAGACGTCCGCGCCCCTGGCAAAGGCGGCCGGTCCAAGGTCTGCTCCGGATCCGGGGCAGTACGCCACTGTGGAGACGGACTCGGGAATGGCCCCCACCTGTCGCAGCGGCGAGCCCACAAGTGCGGTCAGCCTGGCCGAGAGCTCCGGCCATCTCAGGGGCTGAGGCAGGGTCCCGATGCATCCGAACCCGTATTCCCGACCAGGGGCGGCGAGGGGAATCTCTTCGCAGCCGCGGTCTGTTCCACGCTTGGACCGGAAAACGGCGGCGTCCTCGGGCCAGAGAAGATATTCGGCCAGTTGTCCGTCCCGGCGCGTGATGGCCCGCTCGAAATCCCGAAGTTCGTCCGGAGCTTCGGGACGATGCACTCGGAACAGCGCCGGAGTCTCCCTTCGGGTCACTTCCAGAATCCGCATGTCCCGCAGTTCCAGGGTGCGGCCCAGCCAATTGACCGGCCCGTCCGGATTGGCGTCCAGGGACGTGTGCGCGCTGTACACCCACATGCGCTTCCCCAAGCTCAGGCTCAGGACCTGATGGAAATCGTCCAGGCGGCTCGGCAGCGTGGGCGAGAGGGTCAAGGGGTGGTGACAGAGCAAAAAATCCGCTTTGTGATCCACTGCCAGGCGAACGGTGTCCACACTGGGGTCCAGCGCCACGCACAAGGTCCGGATCTCGGTAGCGGCGGATGCGATCTGCACGCCGCTTTTGTCCCAGGGCGCGGCCAGACGCGGCGGAGCTGTGGACTCGATACGGTCAATCAGGGTCGTGGAAAGCATGGAACTCCGTATAGCTGGACCTTTATGCCATCCGGCGGCAGGCAAAGGCGCAAATCTAGTAACCCGTTCCCGTGATGTCAATGCAGTGCGCAACGAAAAAGGCTCCGGCCTTGTGTGGCCGGAGCCTTGGGTCCCCAAGATTTGGCTTCCAGCGGGAGGGATTTTACGAAGAAAGGCAATGAAAGAGAACGGTTGCCTTGATTCGAAAAACGACATGCCCCAATGGCTCCCTGACGAAAACAATGTGCAGGGGTGTGGACATTGAGCATGGGACGGGGGATATGTCAACCACCTTCACGCCCCGCAGTCGCTTGGAGAGCAAAGCCGGTCACTTCCGTGCACGCCGGAGGCATGGACAACTCCACGTTTTGGAGCCATGAGCCTTAGGCACTGTATTCGGAACACTCTGGGAGAGAAAACATGAAAATAAGATCCATGCTGGACGCTGCGTTGCTTGGTGTCTTCTTGTTTGCTTCAGGGTGCGCCGTCGAGCCGTCCGAAGCCGATATCCGGGCCGCCTTGGAAAAGGATATGGCCAAGACCTCGGAATCATTCGACGCGGCAGGAAAGATGTTTGGCGGGGCCGGCAAGGCGCTCACGGATACGATTGGCAAAACGGAACTTCACGCCGTCAAAAAAATCGGGTGCAAAGAAGCAAAGGACGCTCCTGGTTTTGTCTGTGACGTCGAAACGGATATGACAGCCCCCTTCGCCGGCCGTACAAAAGACATGGCCACCGCTCGTTTTGTAAAGGGGCCTGACGGCTGGGTTGTCGTAAGGTAGTTTTTTTGTGTCGCCTTCGTGTCCGAAAGCATGTGCGTCGCGCATGTTTCGAGCCGAGAAATTCCATCCGGAAAAGGCCATCCCGCGTCCGGCAAGGCTGAGCTTCGGTTCCAGCCGGACAATCCGCCCTTTGTTGGGTACTGCGATTTTTTTTTGCTTTTCCTGCCCAGAGGGTGTTTTCAAATCGAAATTTGACATTCGCCACGTTCCTCCGTGCGACCGCGTAAAAACAAGCAAAACGCAAAAAAACAACCCCCCGCCGAAAATCACGACGAGGGGTTGTGCTCGGATGCGGCCCTGCGCGGGACCACCTGACAGGTCTATCTCTTCTTGAACACGCCCTTCAACACGGCCTCGATGCGGCGGTTTTCAGCGCGGCCTTCTTCGGTGTTGTTGTCGGCGACGGGCTTGCTCTCGCCGAAACCGACGGCGGTCAGCAGCTTGCCGCTCATGCCGAGTTTCTTGACCAGATATTCGCGTACGCTGTTCGCGCGGTTCTGGGACAGCTTCCGGTTGTATTCGTCAGAGCCCTTGGCGTCGGTGTGACCGTCGATTTCAACGGCGGCACCGGGGTATTGCTTCATGAAGGTGGCGAAATCGGCCAGTTCCTGATGGTACTCGGGCTTGATGTCGGACTTGTCGAAGTCGAAGTTGACCTTAAGCTTCATGACAACGGGGATGGAGCAGCCGTTGGCGTCAACGGCGTGGTCCATGGGCGTGCCGGGGCATTTGTCCTTGGAGTTGAGGACGCCGTCCTTGTCGTCATCGCCGTCAATCGCTGCGGCGGGGGCGCCGGCGACATCGTAGAAGACGTCCTTGACGAACTTCTTCAGGGCTGCGTCATCGGTCAACTGGGCGGCTGAAGCGCTCACGCCGCAGGATTTCAGGGCGGAGATCTCATCGAGCAGGGCCTGGTTTCCGTTCACGGTGTCGGCGAAGCTGATGACATGGAAGCAGACGCCGTATTTCTGGGACAGGGCAGCGGCGACCTTGCTGGAGCCTTCGCCGAGGTTTTCCTGTCCATCGGACAGGATGATGACGGCATTGCGGCCCGTGGCGCCCTTCAGAGCGGGTTCAAGGCCTGCCAGGCCGACACCCAGCGGTGTGGGGTTGTTGCCGATCAGGGTCGGGACCTTGGCGATGCCCGCGCCGTAGGAGGCGGCGGCGTAGGGCTGCAGGGCCAGAAGTTCCTGAGCCGGAGCGGCGGTGTTCAGGCCGCCCTTGTAGCCGAGTTCCGGGATCATCGCGTTCATGCGCTCCAGAATACCCTTGGCCAGGGAGATCTTGCTCAGCTTGGAGCCTGGATATTTCTCGTCCATGGAACCGGAGCGGTCCACCAGGATGATGAAATTATCGACCTTTTTAACATAATTGTCCGCTGCGAAAGACGCATTGGTGGCACAC
>CAXNFJ010000004.1:0-22160 GCA_964201165.1 Desulfomicrobium sp. | reverse complement strand
GGGATTTGGAAGGTTCATGAAGATTTTCCAAAACCAGGGCCAAACCGAGGATATGTTGTCCGCATTGGTCAGGCAAACGCCCGGATGAGTGAAGGAAATCAGTGCCCCGGCCAAGGTCCAGTAAGGGCCCGGGCTTTGCCAGGGCGATTCACTGACCTTCCTGGTGCCGGGCAATCCGACCTGCAACAGTCCATCCTCAATGACATAGCCCGCACCAAGGTTTTCAAGCAGATCCTGGGCATACTCGACGCCTTCGTGTTCGGTGTCCAGGGTAATGGTGCACTTGCCGCGCAAGCCCATGGACATGGCCAGCACCAGGGGCAGATATTCCTGACATGACGTGATATCAAAGGATAATTGCTGGGGTCTCGTGCCCATCCGGGCAGTGATGTGATCGTCTTCGGCGCTGATCTGCAGCCCGAATTCCTGCAGGATATCCATTACATCACGGAGATGAGGCGCATGTTCCGGCCATCTGCCTTGAAGGACCACGGTTCC
Organism: Desulfomicrobium sp.; assembly: GCA_964201165.1. Classification (GTDB taxonomy): domain Bacteria; phylum Desulfobacterota; class Desulfovibrionia; order Desulfovibrionales; family Desulfomicrobiaceae; genus Desulfomicrobium. The sequence continues at coordinate 21,662 of CAXNFJ010000004.1, read as the reverse complement.
GTCGGTAAAAAAAGGCATTACAAGCAGATGCAGGCTCATCAACGGATCGACCGGGATGTCCACCGCTGATACATTGAGACTGATCGGAGCGGGCGGCACGGTGATGCTTGCCCCATCGTATTGCAGTTCAGGAATGTAGTGCTGCAGAAAACCGATCCCTTTGCGCAGCAGTTTGCTGCTTGAGAAGGAGTCGTGCAGGTGAATGGTGAGGCCTGATTTGTATGTGGTCGCGGCGACAACCAGCGCGAGGACGAATTTTTTGGAAACGCCGGCTGGAATGGTAATATTTTCAGGAAGCTGACCGCTACTTTCCACCCTGACCGGCAGGCCGTTGCTGTGCGGTTCAATAACGGTCAGCCGGGCTCCGAGCTGGGGCAGAAGGTCTTGAACGGGTCTGACGTCGTGAATCTTCAATTTAGTGGAGCCGGTGAACTTGGCCCGGGTCACCTGTCCAAGGGCAAGGCACAGGAGTAGATAAAAATGGAACTTGCTTTGTCCCGCATAGATGATCTTGTTGTCCATGGACCAGGCTTGCACGGGTTGGGTTGCGCATTCCCGGTTATGAAAATTGAGATTGAATCCGCAGAGATTCAGCGCATTGATCAACTCAAGCGAGATATCGTTTCCCTGGAATGGGGCTACGGTCAGCGGGGCCGAGTTCGCGGCTCCGAGGAAAAACATCATGCTGCGCAGAATCTGATCGCGAGGAGCGTTCAGGTCTATTTCGACAGGTTTGCGCTGGGGAAAAAGGCACAGCGGTTTGTCGTTGGACGAGTTGCGTTCGACCCGTGCGTAGGAAAGGTTGTTGGTCAGATGAAAGATCTTCTTTAAAATCTGGGGTTCGAGATTGTCCGCTTTGGACGAATCCCTCCAGACCTGCCACAAGACTTTTTCTTGGTTAGGGTCGGTAATCCCGAGGTTTTTTGTCCGTCGCGAAGTTGCGGCACGAGACAAGAGGTTGGTCCGGGATATGAGGAGGGAGACGAGCTTTTCGTCGAGTTGCGCCAGTTCCTGAGTCAATGATAGAGAGCTATGTTTTTCGGCCATGCGAATATTATGTCAGTGGTAGGGGGTTGAATGTCCATGGGTGCATGGACGCATGCGGCATGATAATTTCGTGAACATTCATAACAATAAGAAAGTACGGAAAGCAAGTAGTTATTGTTTGATTTCGGCATAATATATTGAAATAAAAGAAAGATGTGTCTGATTTGAAGAATATGCGGGCGCGGGTGATAATGTGGCGGAAAAGAGCGGGTGCCGCTACTTGTCGTGGAGTGACGCGTGTTTGATAAAAAAATCACAAAACGGTTGACAAGTTGCTCGATGCGAAGCAAATTGAGCTCTCATTTCTGTTATTTGTGAAAATAAAAACAAACTATATTTAGGAGGATCCGCATTATGGCTCTCGTACCCCCGCATGGTGGAAAAGGTTTGGTTTGCTGTCTGCTTCAGGGTGCCGAATTGGCTGCCGAGCAGAAAAAGGCCGCTGGTTTGAAGAAGATCGACATCAGCGCCCGCGCCAAGGGCGACCTGATCATGATGGGCATCGGCGGCTTCAGCCCGCTGAGCGGCTTCATGACCAAGGCTGACTGGAAGTCCGTTTGCGAAAAGTTCACCTTGGCCGACGGCACCTTCTGGCCCGTGCCTGTGACCCTGGATGTGGACGCAGAAGTGAAAGTCGGCGAAGAGATCGCGCTGTTCGACCCCAAGAAGGGCGTTTTCATGGCCACCATGAAGGTCACCGAAGTTTACGAAATGACCGATGCCGACAAGAAGTGGGAATGCGAGAAGGTCTACAAGGGCCAGGGCGAAGAATCTGCCGATGACAAGTTCTGGGAAATCGCTCCGAAGGATCACCCTGGCGTGCAGATGGTCATGGCTCAGAAGAAGTACAATGTCGCCGGTCCGGTCAAGGTCCTGTCCGAAGGCGACTATCGCGACAGATTCCCCGGTTGCTACATGTCCCCCGCCGAAGCCCGTGCTACCTTTGAAGAAAAGGGCTGGAGCAAGGTCGCCGCTCTGCAGCTGCGCAACCCCATGCACCGCTCCCACGAGTACCTGGCCAAGATCGCTGTCGAAGTGTGTGACGGCGTTTTCATCCACTCCCTGGTCGGCAACCTGAAGCCCGGCGACATCCCGGCCGAAGTGCGCATCAAGTGCATCGACACTCTCATTGATAAATACTTTGTGAAGGCCAATGTCGTTCAGGGTGGCTATCCCCTCGACATGCGTTATGCCGGTCCCCGCGAAGGCCTGCTGCACGCCACCTTCCGCCAGAACTACGGCGTTTCCGACATGCTGATCGGCCGTGACCACGCTGGCGTCGGCGACTTCTACGGCCTGTTCGAAGCTCAGGAAATCTTTGACCGCGTTCCCAAGAACCTGGGCGCCGGCAAGGACCTGGTCACCCAGCCCATGAAGATCGACTGGACTTTCTACTGCTACAAGTGTGACGGCATGGCTTCCCTGCGCACCTGTCCGCACGGCAAGGACGACCGCGTTGTCCTGTCCGGCACCAAGCTGCGCAAGGCTCTGTCCGAAGGCGCCGAGGTTGTCGATCATTTCGGTCGCGACGAAGTCCTGGTCATCCTGCGCGAATACTACTCCACTCTGACCGAAAAGGTTGAAGTGAAGATGCAGGGTGCCGCTTCCGGCGCAGCAATGTAGTTTTTGAATATTACCAGGGAGGCGGGCGTCAATCTCGTCTCCCTGATTTGGCCTTTCAAGCCGAGTCTTGCGAGGCCTGAGATTGTCAACGTGCGGCTTGACACAACATGTGTGCTTTGATAAAAGATTCACAAGCAAATGCTTGGGTATTTTTCATGTTTGTTTCGGGCCTGTGGCTAAGTTGTTTTAAACTCTTTATTCGGAGGAATTATGCCAACCTTTGTTGATCCAGCAAAGTGTGATGGATGCAAGGGCGGTGAAAAGACTGCCTGTATGTACATCTGTCCTAACGACCTGATGATCCTGGACCCCGTAGAGATGAAGGCTTACAATCAGGAGCCGGCCGCTTGCTGGGAATGTTATTCCTGTATCAAGATTTGTCCTCAGGGTGCCATCACCGCCCGTCCCTATGCTGACTTTGCTCCCATGGGCGGCACGTGTATCCCGCTGCGCGGCGCAGAAGACATCATGTGGACCGTTCAGTTCCGCAATGGCGAAGTAAAGCGCTTCAAGTTCCCCATTCGCACCACTGTTGAAGGTTCCATCAAGCCTTTCGAAGGCAAGCCCGTAGGTGCGGACTTGGAAGATGAGCTTCTGTTCACCGAGACCGCCCTGTCGATCCCCAAAGAAGCTCTCGGCAAGAAAATTGAAATCGGTGAAGCAGACCTGAAGGTCACCTTCAAGTCGGCCGTCGCCTAATTCGGCGCTTTAAACGAAAGAAATTTCAGGAGGAACATATGCCTCAGATTCCTGTTAAAGACGTGATCAAAGGCCTTGCCTGCGCAGAGCCCGAAGTCGTTGAGATTGATACCGACATTCTTATGGTCGGTGGTGGTATGGGTAACTGCGGTACTGCTTTTGAAGCAGTTCGTTGGGCCGACAAGGTCGGTGGCGACATCAAGATGCTGTTGGTCGACAAAGCTGCCGTAGATCGTGGCGGCGCGGTTGCCCAGGGCCTTTCCGCCATCAACACCTATATCGGTGAAAATGATGTTGACGACTATGTCCGCATGGTCCGCACCGACCTCATGGGTATTGTTCGCGAAGACTTGATCTACGACCTTGGCCGCCACGTGGATGACTCCGTTCATCTGTTCGAAGAGTGGGGCCTGCCTTGCTGGATCAAGAAAGACGGCAAGAACCTGGACGGCGCTCAGGCTCACAAAGAAGGTTTGTCTCTGCGCAAGGGCGATGCCCCTGTCCGTTCCGGACGTTGGCAGATCATGATCAACGGTGAGTCCTACAAGGTCATCGTTGCTGAAGCCGCGAAGAATGCCCTTGGTTCCGATCGTTACTTGGAGCGTATCTTCATCGTTAAGCTGCTGCTTGACGCCAAGACGCCCAACCGTATCGCCGGTGCCGTCGGCTTCTCCGTCCGTGAAAACAAAGTGTACGTCATCAAGGCCAATGCCATGTCCGTGGCTTGCGGTGGTGCCGTCAACGTATATCGTCCCCGCTCTACGGGTGAAGGTCTTGGTCGCGCTTGGTATCCCGTATGGAATGCCGGTTCCACCTACACCATGTGTGCCCAGGTTGGCGCTGAAATGACCATGATGGAAAACCGCTTCGTACCCGCCCGTTTCAAAGATGGTTACGGTCCGGTCGGCGCATGGTTCCTGCTCTTCAAGGCCAAAGCCACCAACGCCAAGGGTGAAGACTATTGTGTCACCAACCGCGCCATGCTGAAGCCTTACGAGGACCGCGGCTACGCCAAGGGTCACGTCATCCCCACCTGTCTGCGCAACCACATGATGCTTCGCGAAATGCGCGAAGGTCGCGGTCCCATCTACATGGACACCGCTACCGCCCTGCAGACCACCTTCAAGGATCTGTCCAAGGCCGAGCAGAAGCATCTTGAGTCCGAAGCTTGGGAAGACTTCCTGGATATGTGTGTTGGTCAGGCCAACCTGTGGGCCGCCATGAACATCAAGCCCGAAGAACGCGGTTCCGAAATCATGCCCACTGAGCCTTACCTGCTCGGTTCGCATTCCGGTTGTTGCGGTATCTGGGTTTCCGGTCCTAACGAGCCTTGGGTTCCTGAAGAATACAAGGTCAAGGCTGACAACGGCAAAGTGTACAACCGCATGACCACCGTAAACGGTCTGTGGACCTGTGCTGACGGCGTTGGCGCTTCCGGCCACAAGTTCTCCTCCGGTTCCCATGCTGAAGGCCGCATCGTTGGCAAGCAGATGGTCCGTTGGGTTGTCGATCACAAGGATTTCAAGCCCACGTTGGCTGTCTCCGCTGCTGATCTGAAGAAAGAAATCTATCAGCCTTGGTACACCTTCGAGCAGTTCAAGGGTGCTTCCACTGATCCGGTAGTCAATCCGCACTACATCTCCCCCAATAACTTCATGATGCGCCTTATCAAGTGCACCGATGAATACGGCGGAGGTTGCGCTACCCTGTATACCACTTCTGACAGACTGCTCGACACAGGTTTTAACCTGCTCGACATGCTGGAAGAAGATTCCAAGAAGCTGGCCGCACGCGACCTGCACGAACTGCTCCGTTGCTGGGAACAGTACCACAGACTGTGGACCGTTCGTCTGCACATGCAGCATATCCGTTTCCGTCAGGAAAGCCGTTACCCCGGTTTCTACTATCGTGCCGACTTCATGGGTCTGGACGATGACAAGTGGAAGTGCTTTGTTAACTCCAAGTACGACCCGGCCACCGGTGTAACCGACATCTTCAAGAAACATTACTACCAGATCATCCCTGTCTAGTTTATGGGCCAAAAGGCTGCGGGTCCAACCCGCAGCCTTTTTTCTCTATCAGGAAATAGAATGGTCTATGCATGATCTGTAACCTCTGGTAGTTATAGATTATGCTTGGGCCATTTTATTCATTTTTATGGCCTTCAACATAAGTGTTCTGGGAGGAATCGAATGGCTAGCAACAGCATACTTGTCATAGGTGGTGGCTTCGCCGGGCTCACCGCCGCCCTTGAGGCCGCTGAAATCGGTCATGAGGTCTTCATTATCGAGAAGACCCCATTTCTGGGTGGACGTGTTATGCAGCTGAACAAATATTTTCCGAAGCTGTGTCCACCTTCGTGCGGTTTGGAAATTCAGTATCAGCGGATCAAGAATAACCCCAAAGTGAAGTTTTTCACCTTGGCTGAAGTTACCAAGGTGGACGGGTCCGTTGGAAATTATGAGGTTAGTGTTCGGATCAAGCCGCGCTACGCTGGCCCCAGCAGCCCTGATCTTTCTGCTTTGTGCGAGGATCTCACCACGGATGTGGTCAATGATTTCGAATTCGGGTTGTCCACGCGCAAGCCTGTGTACATGGATGCGCCTTTTGCCTTTCCGCAGCGCTATGTCGTCGACAAGGCCAATTTGAATGACGGTGACAAGAGCAAGGTCCAGAAATGCGATTTTCTCGACCTGACCGAAGAAGAGAAGACGATCACCTTGAGCGTCGGCTCCATTATTATCGCCACGGGTTGGAAGCCCTATGATGTGACAAATCTGACCAATTTGGGAGCGGGTGCCGTCAAGAACTGTATTTCCAACATGCAGATGGAGCGTCTCGCATCACCCTATGGACCGACCAACGGGATGATTGTCCGGCCTTCCGACGGACGTGCTCCGAAAAAAGTGGCGTTTGTGCAGTGCGCGGGATCCCGGGATGAAAATCATCTCCACTACTGCTCATACATTTGCTGCATGGCCTCTCTCAAGCAGGCTCAGTATGTGCGCGAGCAGTATCCTGATGCCGAAGTGACCATCTATTACATTGATCTGCGCACTCCTGGCCGCTACGACAATTTCGCCAAGAAGATTTTGGCGGATGAAAAAATCTTTGCCGTCAAGGGCAAGGTTGCCGCCGTCGAACAGGACAAGGCTGGCGATGATGTGTGGCTCACGGTGGAAGATGCGGTGTCGTGCACCAAGTCTGTCGAACGTTTCGATCTCGTGGTTCTGGCCACAGGAATGCAGCCCAGCCTGGCCGGCGCTTCCCTACCGATTGATGTCCCGGTTGATGCCGAAGGGTTCATTGTTGGAGGGGAGGAAAAAGGTATTTTCGCCGCGGGCTGTGCCAAACAACCTCTGGACGTGATGAAGTCGGCCCAGTCTGCCACCGGGGCAGCGATGAAAGCGATCCAGACGGTGAGGGGGAGGTAGGACATGGCCGACAAGATTGGTGTATATTTTGACGAATCAAGCCTTGGCGGGGTTCTTGACATCCAGAAGCTGTGCGATGGCGTACAGAAAAAATGGAAAGATGTCTGTCCCGTGATCAAGGTTCATCCTCGGCTTGCAACTGCCGAAGGCCGGGCTATGATCCAGGCGGATATTGATTCCGGCTTGATCAACGCTGTTTGTGTATGCGGTTCTTCCCCACGCGTGGACTGGGATTTTTATCAGTTCGGGCAGGGCATCCTGGTTGACCGCGTCAATCTGCGCGAACTTTGCGTACTGTGTTACAACGACCCCAGCGGCTTACCTGTCGCCCCTGGTCAGACCCCTGAACTGCTGCACAAGATGGCCAACGACTATGTGAACATGGGCGTGGTCAAGCTGCAGAAAGCCGCAGTTCCCGAGAGTGAGCATATTGAAGTCGTCAACCGGGTTTTAGTCATCGGTGGCGGTTGGGCAGGCCTTAGCGCAGCCATGGATGTTGCCGCCGTCGGGTACGATGTGACTTTGGTCGAGAAAAAAGATGTCCTCGGTGGCGCTGCCGTAGGCATGTACAAGACCGTGCCGTTCACTTTTCCCTATGACGCGGCCCATGCCACGGGTGTGGAAAAGAAAATTGCTGACGTAGTGGCTTGTGACAAGATCGAGGTTTTGATCGGAAGCGAAGTCGCCAGCATAGCCGGAGCTCCCGGAAATTATGAAGTGACTGTGACCGTCGGCAAAGAAGAACGCGTCATGGCCATTGGTTCCGTGGTTGTGGCCACAGGTTGGGTTCCGCAGGACACCGCATTCCTCAAGCCCCTGGGCTACGGAAAGCTCAAGAACGTCGTCACTTCCCGTGAATTCGAGGCAATGGCCAAGGCCGGTTCCATTGTGCGCGCCACCGATGGCGCTAAGCCGACCAAAGTCATGTTCCTGCTCGGTTTTGGCGATAAACTCGCCCCCTTTGAGGTCAAGGAGCAGGAAGCGCGTGCCGCTGCTCTGATCGCTGCCGAGACCAAGGAAGCTGACGATACGCCTAAGACCAACTTCATCAAGCAGGACACCTACAAGCATTTAGCCTACAGCGCCGAGCTGACTTCGCTCACCGCCTTGAAGCAGGCTAATTACGTGCGTGAATTCCTGCCTGGCGGCGTGGCCATGGTGGTCTATGAACACATGATGGTCCCCGGTTTGAACGAACTCTACTACAAGGCGGCGCAGAACGATCCCAGCGTCATGATGACCAAGGGTGTGATCAGTGAAGTCCGCGACGGCGGCGATGGCGACATCGTTGTGGTCCTGGAAGACACGCTGCTTGGAGCCAAAGTCGAGATCGAAGTGGACATGCTTGTGCTGCCCACAGCCATGGTGCCCACCACGGCCCTTGATCCGATCCTGAAGCTTAAATACCGGCAGGGTCCGGCTATGCCTGATCTGAATCTGTTCAACGGATATGCCGATTCCAACTATATCTGCTTCCCCTACGAAACTCGCCGAACCGGTATCTATGCTGCCGGCACCGTGCGCCAGCCCATGACCATGGCCACGGCCGAAGTCGACGCAGCAGGCGCGGCCTTGAAGGCAATCCAGTGTTTGGAGTCCGCGAACCGGGGCATGGCGGTTCATCCCCGTTCTGGCGATCTGTCCTATCCCAAGTTCAACCTGGTACGCTGCACGCAGTGCAAACGTTGCACGGAAGAATGTCCCTTCGGCGCCCTGGACGAGGACGAAAAGGGCAATCCGATGCCCAACACCTCGCGCTGCCGTCGGTGTGGCACGTGCATGGGCGCCTGCCCGGAACGCGTCATCTACTTCGACAACTACAACGTTGACCAGATCGGTTCCATGATCAAGCAGGTCGAAGTGCCTGACGACATGGCCGTGGGTGGTCCGCGCATGCTTATTCTGGCCTGTGAGAACGACGCATATCCCGCGTTGGATATGGCGGCCTTGCGCGGCAAGAGATGGAGCCCCTACGTTCGTATTGTCCCGGTGCGCTGTCTGGGTTCGGTCAACACCATCTGGATTGCCGATGCCATGTCCAAGGGCACGGACGGCTGTCTGCTTCTGGGCTGCAAATACGGAGAGGATTATCAGTGCCACTTCGTCAAGGGGTCGGAATTGTGTAATCGCCGCATGGACAACATTGGTGAAACATTGGGCAAACTTGGCATTGAAGCCGAACGGGTCCAACAGCTGCAGGTTGCCATTGACGAATACGACAAGGTTCCCGCGATGATCGACCAGTTTGTTGATGAAATCACCAAACTTGGTCCCAACCCGTTCAAGGGATACTAGGAGGAGCATGATGTCCAAAACAATTAAGATTGAGCCTAATCTGCAGTTCGTCAAGGAGCTGCAGGAGGTGGGTGGTGCGGATCTCAAGAAGTGCTACCAGTGCGCTACCTGCTCTGTCGCATGCCCCATGTCTCCTGCCGACAATCCCTATCCGCGCAAAGAAATGGTCTGGGCGCAGTGGGGTCTCAAAGACAAGCTGGTGAACGACATTGATATCTGGTTGTGCCACAATTGCGGAACCTGTTCCGAACTGTGTCCGCGAGGAGCCAAGCCCGGCGATTTGCTGGCCGCGCTGCGCAACATGACCTACCGCACGCTGGTGAAGCCCGCCATCATTGGCGAGTGGATGAGTTCGCCAAAGCATCTGCCCATCCTGGCAGGCATCCCGATGGGTATTTTCGCCTTCATCTGGATGATCCGCGCCGCCATTGTCGGCACCTTCTTCCCCCTCACGGAAGAGGGCAAGATCGTATACGGCAACCTGTTCCCCGGCGATTTCACCATTGACCCCTTGTTCGGACTGGTTGCCATTTTTGTGGCCATCTGCTTCGGCCTCGGTATCAAGAACATGATCGAAGGGTTCAAGAGCACGGTCTCCGAGACGTTCGTGCTCGGATATAAAAAGCCGAGCTTGAAAGATGCCATCATCGCGACGATCAAGTATGATGTCCTGCAGCACTCCCGGTTCAAGAACTGCGTGGACAGCCCCGCAGATGAAGAGCGGGTCAAGGGCCATCAGATCCTGTTCTACGGGTTCGTGGCCTGCGCCATCGTCACGTCCATCGTGGCGGTAGCCCACTGGGGCGGCAAGGTCGTTCACCTGCTTGAACCCATCGGACATACGCCAATGCCCTTGTGGCATCCGGTCAAGATCCTGGCCAACGTCGGCGCCGTGCTGCTGGTGACGGGTCTTACCCTGCTGACACGTCGGCGGCTGAACTCGGACACCAAGAAGTCCGTGTCCAACTACTATGACTGGTATCTGCTGGGCGTGATCTGGGCCGTGACCTTCACCGGCATAGGCTCGGAGGTCTTCCGCCTGGTTGGTGTCGCTCCTCTGGCCTTCTTCACGTATTATCTGCACCTGGTCAGCATCTTCATGCTGATCGCGTATCTGCCTTGGTCCAAGCTTGGGCATTTGGTGTACCGCACCACAGCGCTCATTTATGCACGGTATATTGGTCGTTTGCCCATTGGCGAAAAGCTCATCGAAGACGATAAAATCTTTGTTATTTAATTAAAGGAGGACACCATGTCTGAAGCTCGCAAGATTTTTCCCATGGATACTTTTGTGGCCTACCTGAAGGGTGATGGCACCGCTTCCGTTGCCGAAATGCTGGGCTACCTGACCCAGAAAGACCTCGACGACGATTCCACTCCTTTTGCCGCCGCCCTGGCCAAAGCCTGGATTTACGAGCAGCATCCCGAACTGACCAAGATGTCCAAGGGACAGATGGTCGAGCTGGGCCAGTCTGTTTCCGTGGCTCCGATGCCTGTCAAGGCCAAGGCCGAAGTGGACGAAGTGTTCGCCAAATTGGCTGATTACAAGGGCCAGATCAACGCCAAGGGCGCCAAGATCGACGAACTGACCAAGGCTCTGGCTGCCAAGGACGCCGAAATTGCGGCTCTGAGCGCCAAGCTCAAGGAATTCGAAGGACAGAAGAAGGGCGAAGCCGAAGCTCTGTTCGTGACCACCGAAGCCCGTATTGTCGAATTCACCGGCAAACTCGAAGCCTTGCTGAAGGAAGTCGACGAAGTGAAGAAGACCGGCGTAGTTGTTGCCGGCGTCGCCGGTGTGGCCGCCGCCGGTGCCACTCCTGCCACTGAAGCCGCAAGCGGACCTGCCGATGCCGGTGCCGGTTCCGACTTCGGTTTCTCTGGTGGATCCCAGGATCCTTTTGCCGATTCCAAGTGGTAGAATCGACTTCATGCTGACGTTCAAAGGCTTCTCCTTCGGGGGAAGCCTTTTTTTATATCAACAGGAAATGATTGCTGACGAGGTTGCCAACGCGTCGTTATCGGGGAGAACTGATTGTACGCAGTATCAAGAGGAGACGTGATGAAATACTGGTTGATGAAGACGGAACCCGGGTGTTTTTCCATTGACGATCTGGCAGCGGCGCCGAACCAGACGTCTTCCTGGGACGGAGTGCGCAATTTCCAGGCCCGGAATTTCATGCGCGATGAAATGAGTGAGGGCGATCTTGTTCTCTTTTACCACAGCGTGATGAATCCCGGAGTGGTCGGTATCGCCAAAGTGGTGCGCGAAAGTTATCCTGACCACACTGCCTGGAACCTGGATGACGGGCACTATGATCCTCGTTCAACGCCTGAAAAACCGTTGTGGTTCATGGTCGATGTGCAATTCGTAGAAAAATTCAGTCATCCCCTCGCGCTTGGGGCGTTGCGCGGCATCAAGGGGTTGGAGAAGATGGAGCTTCTGAAGAAAGGATCCAGGCTGTCGGTCATGCCGTTGACGGAAAACGAGTTCGCTCTCATTTACGACCTGGCAAAAAATTAAGTTTTGCATGGGGGCTTCGCTGCTGATGTAGCGCGGAAAAGCAAAAGCCACCCCGGTGGCCCGATGTGGCTTTGCGTGTGGACTTCAAAAAAAGCGATGTTCCGTAAAGCTATTTCCCGTGACCGCCGCCAAGATAGGCCTGCTGGACCTGCTCGTTTTTAAGAAGATTGGCGGCAGTGTCGGCGAGGACGATGTTGCCCACTTCCATGACATAGCCGCGATGAGCCAGTTTGAGCGCTGCCTTGGCATTTTGTTCGACCAGGATGACGGTCACACCGGATTTGTTGATTTCCTTGACCGTGTCGAAGATGGATTTGACCAGAATGGGCGCCAAGCCCAAACTTGGTTCATCGAGGAGTAGAATCTTGGGATTGGCCATGAGTGCCCGGCCAATGGCCAGCATCTGCTGTTCTCCGCCGCTCAGGGTGCCTGCCATCTGCTTGCGCCGCTCTTCAAGGCGGGGAAAGAGGTTGAATATCCATTTCAGGCTCATTTGGATGCGCTCGGTGTTGGTGGACGTAAACGCGCCAAGCATGAGGTTTTCCTGCACGGTCAGGGTCGTAAAAACACGCCGGCCCTCGGGACTCTGGGTGATCTTGAGTTTGACGATTTCGTGGGCCGGAAGTTTGTGCAAGGCGGTATCCTGGAAAAAAATTCCTCCAGTCTTGGTCGGAACCAGCCCGCTTATGGCGTTCAGCGTGGTTGATTTTCCCGCGCCATTAGCGCCAAGAATGGTCACGATTTCGCCTTCGTCCACGACAAGATTGATGCCGTGCAACGCCTCGACATTTCCGTAATTCACGCGAAGGTCTTCTATTTTAAGCAGCATGAAAAATCCCTTATTCGGCGTCAACGCCAAGATAGGCTTCGATAACCCGGGGGTTGGCCTGAATTTCCGAGGGTGTGCCGGCGGCGATTTTCGCCCCGTGTTCAAGCACCACCAGGGATGAGCAGACACGCATGACCAGACCCATGTCGTGTTCGATCAAAAGGACCGTGATGCCGCGCTCCTGAATGATCCGGATCAGGCGGATGAGGTCCTGGGTTTCCTGGTCGTTCATGCCGCCTGCGGGTTCATCCAGGACAATGAGCTTGGGTTTGGTGGCCAGGGCCCGGGCAATCTCCAGCAAACGCTGATTGCCATAGGACAAGTTCTTGGCCTTGTTTTGCCATTCATGGACCAAGCCTACGAATTCCAGCTCCGCCAAGGCCTGTCGCATGGATTCCTTTTCCTCCCGGCGTTGGGTCGGGGTGCGGAACATGGCGGCCAGGGAGCCTGAGTGCATGCGGCAATGCCCACCGGCAAGGACGTTTTCGAGGACGGTCATGTTCTGGAACAGGCGGATGGTCTGGAAGGTGCGGGCGATGCCACGCTCCACGATGGTGTGAGTGGGCAGCCCAACGATGTTTTGGCCGTCAAAGAGCACCGTGCCGGAATTAGGCTGGTAGTTGCCGGTGATGAGGTTGAAGACCGTGGTCTTGCCGGCGCCGTTGGGGCCGATGAGGCCGACGATGTTGCCCTCCTCCACGTCAAAGGAGACCTCGTTCACGGCCATGAGGCCGCCAAAGCTTTTGCTCAGGTTTTCCACGGCGAGAAGCGTCATTTGGCACCTCCAGCGGGAAGGAGACTGGCAATGTTGTAATTCTTGGGACCGGGCGGGAGCAGGCCCTGATTGCGAAAAATCATCATGAGCACCATGGCCGCGCCAAAGACCAGCATGCGGTATTCGGCCAAGCCACGGAACACTTCAGGGAGCCCGACAAGGAGAAACGCACCCAGGATGACACCGGGGATGCTGCCCGACCCGCCGAGAATGACGATGGTGAAGAGGATGACCGATTCGGCAAACGAGAAGGATTCCGGGGCGATAATGGTCATCTTGGAGGCATAGATGGTTCCGCACATGCCCGCCCACACCGCGCCGATGACAAAAGCCACCAGCTTGTGATGTGCGACGTTGATTCCGCTTCCGCCGGCGGCCACCTCGTCTTCCTTGATGTACATGAGCGCACGGCCGAACCGCGAATGCTCAAGTCGCATGAAAAGGAAGATGGTCACGGCCGCAAAACCCCAGATCAGATAAAAAAACTGATCCGGCTTGGAAATTTTGAATCCGAAAACCGATGGCCGACTGATTCCGAAGATGCCGTTGGCCCCGCCGGTGATGTCGAAGACATTGTTGATCAGCGCGATGCGCACGATCTCGACGATACCGATGGTCACGATCAAAAGATAATCACCACGCAGGTGAATGATGGGCCTGGCCACAACGAGGGCGAAAAGACCGGCCAGAATTCCGGCCAGGGGCATGCTCCACAATACCGGGATGCCGAACATGGTGTTGAGGATGGCCGTCGTATAAGCGCCGATGGCGTAAAAAGCGGCGTGACCCATGTGAAAGAGGCCGGCGTGCCCAAGAATGACATTGAGGCTGAGGGCCAGGACGGTGTACAGTCCGACGTTGTTGAAGACGTCGGTCCAATATGCGTTCAGGAACATGGGGCATGAGGCCATGAGCAGGCCAAACGCGAGATAGAGGATATTGGTCGATTTCATACTTTTTCAGCCACCCTTTCTCCCAGAAGACCTGTGGGCCGGACAATGAGGATCAGAATCAGGACGCAAAAGGCGATGGCGTCCTTCCAGGCAATGGAAATGTAGGCCGCGCCCAAGGCCTCGATAACGCCCAGGAGCAGTCCGCCCACCATGGCTCCGGGAATGTTGCCGATGCCGCCCAGGATGGCCGCCGTAAAGGCTTTGAGCCCGTACATCCAGCCCATGTTGAAGTTGATCTGCCCGTAATAGAGTCCGACCATGAGTCCGGCCGCACCGCCCAGCGCCGGTCCGATGCAGAAAACCATCATGATGACCCGGTCCACGTTGATGCCCATGAGCTTGGCCGCGCCCTGATCGATGGCGGCGGCCCGGATGGCCGTGCCGATCTTGGTCTTCTGAATGAAGAAGTACAGGGCCGCCATGAGCACAAGCGAGGTCAGGAACATGATGATGCGCATGACCGGGATGTCCAGCCCCAGGATGTTGACAGCGGCCTTGGGCAGGATGTCGTGGGGATAGACCAGGAATTTGGGGCTGTAGATGGCCATGATCGCATTCTGAAAGAAAATGGACGCACCCAGGGCCGAGACCACGGCCGAAAGCCGGGGTGATTGACGCAGGGGTTTGTAGGCCACGCGCTCCAGGATGGCACCGATGATGGCGACCAGAATCATGACCATGACGGCCAGGAGGATCACGGCGGGCAGTGGCCCGATTTTGTCGAACAGGCCCATGGAAACGAGCAGGGTCAGGCCGAGATAGGCGCCGATGGTGAATAAATCACCGTGGGCGAAATTGATCAGCTTCATGACCCCGTAGACCATGGTGTACCCAAGCGCGATCAGGGCATAGATGCCGCCAACGGCCAAGCCATTGGTCAATTGTTGAAAAAATTCTTCCATAGTGTGTGTCGGGGCAAGGTGTTGGAGAAAAAGGGCTCCTCCGGAGAGGAGCCCTTGCTTGTTATGGCTGCAGGACGAAAGCGCCTGCGGCGTCGACTTTGTACACGCGGTACAGGTCGCCCACGCGGTCGCCCTTTTTGTTGAAAGAGATCTTGCCGGTCAGGCCGGAGAAATCCTTCATGTCCTTCTGCAAATAGGCGGCAAGCTTTTCGCCCGAGGTTTCCTTGCTCTTGGCAATGGCCTCGGCGATGACCCGATAGGCGTCACCGGCCAACACTGCCCAGACAGAGCCGGGAGCGTTGCCGTAAGCGGCCTTGTAGTCGGCGATGAATTTCTTGGCCTCGGGGGTGTCCAGGTCGGCGGGCACCGGCGGGCTCAGGAACATGAAGCCGTCAGCGGCCTTGTTGCCGGCAATCTTGACCAGATCGGGATTGTTGGTCGCGTCGCCGCCGATCATGGGCACTTTCCAGCCCATTTCCATCTTCTGGCGCAGGAGCATGCCGGCTTCGGGATAATAGCCTGTGAAGAAGATGACCTCGGGATTGGCGGACTTGATCTTGGTCAGGATGGCGTTGTAGTCGCGCTCTCCGGGGGTCAGCGCGTCGTAGAAGGCGATGGTCTTGCCTGCGCCTTCGAGGAGGGACTTGGCTTCATCGGCCAGGCCCTTGGCATAGGACGTGTTGTCATGAAGAATGGCGATTTTGGTGAAGCCCAGGTCGGTCAGAGCCTTGGCGGCGACCATGCCCTGTTCGTCATCGCGGGGGCAGGTGCGGAAGAAAAGAGGCAGTCCCTTTTCGGACAGGCGGATGGCTGTGGAGCCGGTCGCGACCTGCAGAATGCCGGATTCGGCATAGATGTTCTGGGAGGCTTCCGTGACGGAAGAGCCATAGGTGCCGATGACGGCGGAAATTTCCTTGGTGGTCAAGCGGGTGGCGGCCAAGGCTGCCTGGCGTGGGTCGCCGCCGTCGTCTTCGACCACGATCTCAACCTTATCGCCGTTGATGCCGCCGGCTTTGTTGGTTTCGGCCGCCAGCAGTTCAACGATTTGTTTCATGTCCTGCCCTTCACTGGCCCAGGAGCCGGTCAGGGGGCACATGAGGCCGATGCGGATGGTCTTGGCCCAGGTTGTGCCCAAGGTCAAAAGTACCAGAGCCAGGGTCAGGCATCCAAGTGTACACAGTTTTCTCTTCATGAAGTCCTCCTTGAAGGTTGCAAAGCCCTTGGGTTCGCTGGCTGCGAACCGGTTGTTGGTGAGATATGAAACCGGAGAGTCCGGATAACCCCTTTGGAGAAATACAGGATGGACACGATAACCGTAGAGACTATTATGCAAAAATTGTAAAAAAAGACTACATGAGAACCATGCGGAAATCAATTTCTTTCCAAAAAGAGAAAACTACTCGCAGGGAAAGGTTCTTGTCTGACGAATATTCAGACAATATGCTATAATTCAAATTTTATTCAAAATCCCAGGGTGGAGCAAGGCCTTTTCCGGATTCTTGGCTGTTTGCGCTCAAGATACAGAAATGGAAGATGGAATTATTTCAAACGAGAATCGATTTAATGCGGTTCGTGCGGGAGAACATCGGAGAAGAGAAAATGAAAACGGCTCGCAGAGGAGGTGTGTTTCCTCTGCGAGCCGTATGTCGATCTTGGTTGGTGTGAGCTAGATGATCCAGTCGTCGTCGGCCTCGATGGGCGCGAATCCTCGGCGCATGGTGTTTTCGCAGATCAGGCGGGGGTCCATGAACTGCAGCAGGTAATCCGGTCCGCCGGCCTTTGAGCCGATGCCGGACATGTTGAAGCCGCCGAAGGGATGGCGTTCCACCAGCGCGCCGGTGGAGCCGCGGTTCAGGTACAGGTTGCCGACATTGAATTCGGCGCGGGCCTTTTCCAGGTGCTTGGGGCTGCGCGAGAACACTGCTCCGGTCAGGGAGTAGCGGGTGGAATTGGCCCATTCCAGGGCCTGGTCGAAGTTCGCGGCCTTCATGACCGAGAGGATCGGACCGAAGACTTCTTCCTGGGCGATGCGATGCGCGGGCGTGATGCCTTCGACGATGGTCAGGGGCGCGTAATAGCCGCTCGCCGGAACGGGACTGGACACCAGAACCTTGCCTTCCGCCTTGGCGATGTCCAGGTATTTGAGGACATTCTGCTGGGCCTTGTCGTCCACCACCGGTCCCATGAAAAAGGCCGGATCCTCAGCCGGTCCGATGGCCAGGGACTTGGCCCCTTCCACCAGGCGCTCGATGAATTTGGCGTAGATGGGCTCGACGACAATGACCCTGGAGCAGGCCGAGCATTTCTGGCCCTGGAAGGCAAAGGCCGAGTGCAGCACTTCCCTTATGGCTTCGTCCAGATCCGCGTCGTCATCAATGATAATGGCGTTCTTGCCGCCAAGTTCGGCGATGACCTTCTTGATCTGCTTCTGGCCGGGATGAACCACCGAGGCCTTGTTGATGATCCGATGCCCCACTTCCATGGAGCCGGTGAAGGCGATCAGGGAGACATCCGGGTGCTCCACCAGATAATCGCCCATGATCGATCCCCGGCCCGGAACATAGTTGAACACGCCCGCGGGCAGTCCGGCTTTGCGGAAGATTTCGGCCAGGGTGAAGCCAATCACGGATGAAGGACCGGCCGGCTTGTACAGGACCGGGTTTCCGGCGACGATGGCGGCCGCGCTCATGCCGCAGCTGATGGCCAGCGGGAAGTTCCAGGGGGCGATGACGGCCGCGATGCCCTTGGGCTGGTAAATGAGCTGGCTCATTTCACCCGGGGCGCGGCCCATGCGCTGGGGCTTGGCCAGGCGGATCATTTCACGGGCGTAGTATTCCAGAAAATCGATGGCTTCGGCCACGTCGGCCTGGGCCTGATCGAACTGTTTGCCCACTTCCAGAGTTTGCCAGGCGGACAGGATGAAGGTGTCCTTGCGTGCGATGTCGGCGGCCTTGAGCAGATATCCGGCCCGTTCCTCGGGGGACAGTGCTTTCCAGGCCGGCGCCGCCTTCTTGGCCGCCTCGATGGCCAGATCGATCTCCTTGGTGGACGCCTGGCAGATGGTGCCGATGATTTCGCTCGGGTTGGCCGGGTTGACCGAAGGCAGTTTGTCGGCCGTGCGCACTTCCTGGCCACCGATGATGAGCGGATATTCCTTGCCGAGCTGGCCGCGAACCTCTCGGACTGCGTTCACAAAGGCCTGACGCACGGATTCTTTGGTAAAGTCGGCAAAAGGTTCGTTCTCGAATCGGGCCAGCCCCTTGGTCTCGGCCGGAGCCTTGCATTGACGCTGTGCTTTTTCGCGTTCCGCGGTCAGGACCGGATTTTCCATCAGACGCTCCACCTCGGCCTCTTCGGCGAAGGACTGGCGCAGGAAGGACTCGTTGGCCGTGTTTTCGAGCAGGCGGCGGACCAGATAGGCCATGCCGGGCAGCAGGTCGCCGTAGGGTGCGTAGAGGCGCACGCGCTTGGCCACGTTCAGAAGGCCTTTGCGCACGGGCTCGGCCATGCCGTAGAGAACCTGGAATTCATAGCGCTCGTCGGGCACGTTCAAGGCCTTGGCCGTTTCCATGACCGCCGCGATGGTGCGGATGTTGTGTGAGGCGCAGCCGAAATGGCAGATGTCGTGGTTTTCCAGGATAACCCGGGCCTGACGCTCATAGGCCGCGTCGCTTTCGGCCTTGATGGTCCAGACCGGGACGTCCCAGCCGTTCTGCTTGGCGATGACGGTCTCGGAGTCCCAGTAGGCGCCTTTGACCAGACGGACCGAGATGGGAAGCTTCTTGGCCCGGGCCCAGGCCAAGAGGTCGGCCAGATCCTGGTCCGTGTCCTTCAGGTAGGCCTGCAGCACGATGCCCAGATGCGGGTAATCGCGAAATTCATCGCTGTCGCGCAACCGGCGGTACACCTCCAAGGTGATGTCCTTGAACTTGTACTGCTCCATGTCGATGCGCATGAACCCGTTCATTTCCTTCACTTTGCGCAGGATGGCGGCCAAACGGTCCTGGATGCCCTGGACCGAGCCTTCGAAATCCCTGGGCGAGGCCTGGGAGAAAAGAGCCGTGGGCTTGACCGAGACATTGACCTTGGGAGCGTGTCCCCAGTCCAGAGTCCCACCGGCCAGGCCGGGCCAGGAGGCGTGTTCTTTTTTCAGGGCGTTCAGGAGTTCCATGTACTGATTCAGGTAAGCTTCGGATTCGATCTCGCTGATCGAAGCTTCTCCCAAAATGTCAACCGTGAAGGCAAAGCCGTCCTTTCGGATTTTTTTGAGGTTCTTCATGGCGTCGGAGGTGTTCTCGCCGATGATGAACTGCTTGGCCATGCCTTCGATGTTGGAGCGGATGGCCTTGGCCACGAGTCCGGCGGCCAGCTTGCCGCCAAGGCCGGTGCCCATGACGCCGGCGCCCATCTTAAGGACCTTGGGCACATCCTGATCGTCGCCGGCGAAGTATTCATCAATGTGGCGGGTCAGGGAGTCCGAGGTGTTCAGGTAGGGCAGAACGTCCACAAAGCGGAACAGCTGCACCTTGAAGTTTTCGTTTTTCATGGACCAGTCCATGACCTTGCCGGTCCACCAGCCCTTGTTGAAAATGGACGGGGCCTCGCCGGAAATGCTGGCAAAAAACTCCTTGCCGCGATCGCTGATCTTTTTGTCCAACATCGAACTCTCCATTCCTGACTCCTGGGTTTTGAAATGTGTTATTTTACTGATTTCTTGGGTTGTTTGCATTCGATGAATTGCAGGGACAGGGCCTGGGTTTCCTTCAGGGTATCCAGAACCAGCGTGGTCCGGCTGTCTCGGACTCCGGGGATTTCACCGAATTTTTTCATCAGTTGGGCCAACGTTTCCGTGCTGCTGACACGGGCCTTGACCAGATAATTGTACTCGCCGGCGGTCCAGTGCACTTCCTGCACTTCGTCAATTCCGGCCATCTGCTTGCCGATTTCCGAGCTGCCCACCGCGTCGGATGTCTTGATCTGAATGAAGGTGGACAGGGAAATGCCCAGGGCTTTGGGGCTCAACCGGACTTCGTAGCTCTGAATGATGCCTTTCTGTTCCAGCTTCTTGACGCGCTCCAGCACACCGGAAGGGGCCATGCCGATCTGGCGGGCCAGTTCGGCGTTGGTGATTTTTCCATTTTCTTGAAGGATATTCAGGATCTGAATGTCTGTGCTGTCTAACATAGTTTTCTGCCTCGTTTTTTAGGAATATAATTCTTGAGAAGATCTTCGTCAATGAAGATTGCCATTATTGAATAAATGCGGTTCCCGGCATTGTTTGGGCGCATCGGGCTCATCCCGAGTAAAGTGGTTCAGTGTGCCATTGCGAATATTATTCGCATGGGAAGGCAAAGAAAAGAATAATTAATGTAAAGAGCACGTGAGCTTGGTGCTGATTTTAAATTTTAAGCGGAACTTGGGAGGGAAAGTGGCGTTTTGCGAATTGTGGAAAATCATGGATAACGGCAGGCGACCCTTGATTTTCTGGGGCATATGAGGCGGTTGGCATGCGAAATTGAAAGCCCGCAACCAGTGTTTGACCTTCCCGGACTCAGTGTTTAGTGTACTGGGGCCTCATCGACGTGGGCACGACGGCTGTAATGCCGCCCGCGTTCCTGGTGAAATTCCCAACATATAACCCACCCGAATATCCATGCCCAAGAGAACAGATCTCAAGAAAATAATGCTCATCGGCTCGGGCCCCATCGTCATCGGACAGGCCTGCGAGTTCGATTATTCCGGCACCCAGGCCCTTAAGGCCCTCAAAGAGGAGGGGTACGAGGTCATCCTGGTCAACTCCAATCCAGCAACGATCATGACCGATCCGAACCTGGCCGACCGGACCTATATCGAACCCATCGAGCCCGAGACCGTGGCCCGCATCATTGAAAAGGAACGCCCTTGCGCCCTTCTTCCGACCCTTGGTGGCCAAACTGGCCTGAACACGGCGGTGGCCGTGGCCGAGAACGGGGTCTTGGAGAAGTATGGCGTGGAACTGATCGGCGCCTCCCTGGCGAGCATCAAGAAGGCCGAAAGCCGGCAGCTTTTCCGCAAGGCCATGGAAAACATCGGCCTCAAGGTGCCCATAAGCGGCATCGCCAAGACCCTGGACGACGTCCGGGAGTGGGGCGAGAAGCTCAAATTTCCCATTATTGTCCGTCCGGCCTTCACCTTGGGTGGCACCGGCGGCGGCGTGGCCTACAACAAGGAAGACCTGGAGCGCATCGCCCAGCAGGGCCTGGCCGCCAGTCTGACCACGGAGGTCATGCTGGAGGAGTCGCTGTTGGGCTGGAAGGAATATGAACTGGAAGTCGTCCGCGACAAGAAGGACAACTGCGTCATCATCTGCTCCATCGAAAATCTGGACCCCATGGGCGTGCACACCGGCGATTCCGTGACCGTGGCCCCGGCCCAGACCCTGACCGACGTCGAGTACCAGAAGATGCGCGACGCGTCCTTGGCCATCATGCGCGAGATAGGCGTGGAAACCGGCGGCTCCAACGTGCAGTTCGCCCTTAACCCGGCCAACGGCGACATGATGATCATCGAAATGAATCCGCGCGTTTCGCGCTCGTCGGCTCTGG
>CAXNFJ010000003.1:0-22498 GCA_964201165.1 Desulfomicrobium sp. | reverse complement strand
TCATCATGATCGGCGAGATGCGCGACCTGGAGACCGCCGAGCAGGCGGTGCAGGCCGCCCTGACGGGTCATATCGTCTTTTCCACTCTGCACACCAACGACGCCAGTTCGGCCTTGACCCGACTTCTCGATCTGGGCGTCGACGCCTACCTGATCAATGCCGCCGTCATCGGGTGCATCGCCCAGCGTCTGGTCCGCAACATCTGCCCGCATTGCAAGGTGCAGTTTGTACCCGATTACGAACAGATCAAGACTTTGGGGCTGGAGGCGTATCTCGGTCCGAATCAGCCGGTCTGGAAAGGTCGAGGCTGCGATCACTGCAGGCAGACCGGGTATTATGGCCGCACTGGCATCTTCGAGATACTGCCCTATGACACGGAAGTGAAGGAGGCCATTCGCAGGAACGTCGATCTGTCCGACCTGCGGGCGCTCGTGCGCAAAAAAGGGGTGCGCTCTCTCTTTGATGACGGGATGGAACGTGTCATCCGGGGCGTGACGACGTACGAGGAAGTGCTGCGCGTGGCCGGCGGTTCGATGGATTAGGTCCGTGGTTTGACGGACTTGGGATTGTTTTGGCCGGTGAGCTTCTGCAGGGCTTCAAAAGATTGGGTCAGGGTGCAGCACTCGCCGACGCTTTGCTGCAAAAAACCTTGAATGGACGGGACCATGCTCAAGGCGAGGTCGATTTCCGGATTGGAGCCTTGCGCATAGGCCCCGATGTTGACCATGTCCTCCACGCGCTTGAACGTGGCCAGCATGCGGATCAGATTGCGTCCGGCCGCGAGCACGGGCGCGGGGGTGACGTCGGGCGCGAGCCGGCTCACGCTCTTGAGTACGTCGATGGACGGGTAGTGGCCCTGATCCGCGAGGTCGCGGGTCAGCACGAGGTGACCGTCCAGGATGGAGCGGACCGCGTCGGCCACGGGCTCGTTGAAATCATCGCCCTCCACGAGCACGGTGTAGATGCCCGTGATGCTGCCCTTGGCCGACCGGCCGGCCCGTTCCAGCAGGCGCGGCAGATGTGAGAAAACAGTGGGGGTATAGCCCCGGGTGGTGGGCGGTTCTCCGGCCGCCAGACCGACTTCGCGGGCCGCCATGGCGAAGCGGGTCACGGAGTCCATCATCAGGAGCACGTCCTTGCCCTGGTCGCGAAAGAATTCGGCCATGGCCGTGGCCGCGTAGGCCGCACGCATGCGCACCAGCGGACCCTGATCCGATGTGGCCACGATGATGACAGACCTGGCCATGCCCTCGGGCCCCAGATCCTTTTCGATAAAATCCACAACTTCGCGACCGCGTTCCCCGATCAGCCCGATGACGTTGACGTCGGCCGACGTGTAGCGTGCGAACATGCCCATGAGCGTGCTCTTGCCGACTCCCGATCCGGCCATGATGCCTACGCGCTGCCCTTTGCCCAGGGTCAAGAGGCCGTTGATGGCCCGCACGCCCACGTCCAAGGGCTCGATGATGCGAGGCCGGGTCAGGGGGTTGGGCGGATCGGCGTGCAGAGGATTGTAGCGGGCCGGGAAAACGGGATTGTCGGGGTCGAGGGACACGCCAAAGGCGTCCACGGCATGTCCCAGATAGCGGTTGCCGACGGGAAAGAGCGGAGGCGTGCTGGTATTGCGGATCAGGCTGCCCGGGCGGATGCCGCGCATTTCCCCATACGGCATGAGCAGCATGACGTCATCACGGAAGCCGACCACCTCGGCATTGATGACCTGCTTGCCCGCCTCGTCCGGCAGAAGCTGGCAGACCGACCCAAGAGGCGCCTTGATGCCCCGGCCCTCAGCCACGAGCCCCACGACCTTGGTCACCTTCCCGTAGGCCTGGGCCGGATGCAGGCCGGCCAGGAGCTGGCGGGTGCCTTCCAGGTCCGCGGTCATGAATTTTCCAGATATCCGTCGAGGATGGCCTGGACCTGATCAAAGCGGGCGGTGATGGCGTTGTCGACGAGCCCGTCGCCACTTTCGATGCGCACTCCGCCCATGGCGAGGTCCGCGCATTGGCAAATGCGCAGCTCCGGGAGATCGGGGCGCGCTTCCCTGGTCTGGGCTACAAGGGTCTTGGCGAGGTCCATATCGGCTGGGCAGACATGCACGGTGACGCATGTTCTGGCCTGCAATTGCGCAATCGCATCCTCGAAAAGCGCATGCAGCACCTTTTCCCGGTCAGCGTCCAGCATCACTCCCAAGGTCTTTTCAAAGGCGAGGCGCAGGATCTGAAAAAGGGTCTGCTTGTGCTCGGCGTAAGCCCGTTCTTTTTCGGCCACCAGCGACGTGTGCAAGCCGTCCAGGAAGGTCGAGACCTTTTCGGCTTCCGCCTGGGCCAGATTCCTGACTTCGTCGCGGGCTCCCGCAACCCCTTCGGAGTGGGCGCGCGACCGGATCTGTTCGGCATCCACCAGGGCTTTGGCCAGGATATCCTTGGCCATTTGTTGCGCGCGATCTCGTACCTGTTCCATATAGCGGGCCTCTGTTTCGTCGTTCCATGTCGTGGTGGCCGGGCGGTTCAAATGTCCGAAATCGCCATGGTGCAGGCCGTAGATGAGTCGGCCGGTGGGTTGCGCGTGATCAGACAAGGACTTCGCCTCCGCTGCCGGCAATAACGATGCGGCCTTCGGCTTCCAGACGACGCACCTGCTTGACGATATTCTGCTGCGCAGCCTCGACTTCCGAGAGCTTGACCGGTCCCATGATTTCGAGGTCTTCGCGAATCATGTTGCCGGCGCGTTCGGACAGGTTCTTGAAGAACTTTTCACGCAATTCATCCGCGGTGGCCTTGAGGGCCATGGTCAGGTCCTCATTGCTGATTTCTTTCAGGACTTCGCGAATACCGCGATCGTCGATCTTCATGATGTCTTCGAAGACGAACATCAGTTGCTTGATCTCTTCGGCCAACTGGGCGCTTTCTTCCTCGATGTCGGCCATGATCTCTTCTTCCGTGGCCCGGTCGATGGCGTTCAGGATTTCAGCCACGGAATTGACACCGCCGACCTTGCGGCCTTCCTTGCCGCCAATGGCGATAAGCTGGCTCTGCAGAACCCGGTCCACCTCCACCAGCATTTCCTCGGCCACGGCTTCGAGCTTGGCCAGGCGAATGAGCACCTCCGCCCGCACGCCGGGGGTCATCTGCTGCAGCAGGCTGCCCGCATTTTCCGGTGGCATGTGCCCCAGGATCAGGGCCAGGGTCTGAGGATGCTCGTTGCGCAGGATCTGGGCCAGAATTTTTGGGCTGACGTTGCCAAGCTCCTTGAACGGCACGGGACCCGAATCGAAATCCAGCTCATCCAGAATGTAGCGGGCCGTGTCGGAATCCAGGTTGGAGGAGATCATCTTGCGAACCTGCTCCGGCCCGCCATAGAGCATTTCCTTGCCGATGGTCATGGCCTGGTTGAACTCCTTCAGGACTTCCTCGGCCTGTTCCTTGTTCACGGAGTCGAGCTTGGCCATGGCCCGGGAGACGGCCGTGATTTCGGTGCGCTCGAATTTCTTGAAGACCTCGGAGGCGAAGGCGTCGCCAAGAGCGAGTATGAGGATGGCCGTTTTTTGGGGTCCGGTCAGTTTTGCCATTGATATTGCCACGTTATGCTTCTCCCTGGGTCAGCCACTGGCGCATGATCATGACGGCCTGATCCATGTTCTGCTCGACCAGCTGTTGTGCCAGATGTTTGGCGTTTTCGATGCGTTTGACCGCGTCCACGGCCGCCAGGTCCTCTTCGTTCAGCCCTTCGGTCAGGGCCATGAGTTCCTGAGCCGCGCCGAGTTGCTCGGATGTCTGCACGGTGGGCTTGTCGACCTTGGGCCGGATCAGGGCCAGGACGACGGGTCGGGCCACAAAGAGCAGGAAAAGCAGGATGACCAGGGTGTTCAGGAGCGGTTTCCCGAGAAGCTGGAAGTAGCGCGAAGCCACATCCAAAAGCGGGGCCTGCTCGGCTCCAGTGGGTTCGCCAAAGGCAATGGAGGAGACTTCAATGGCATCGCCGCGAACATTGTCAAAACCCACGGCCCGTTCACTAAGTTGGCGAATCTGGGCGATCTGTTCCGCGTTCAGGGGTTCGAAGGAGTACGTGCCATCCTGCTGCTGGGTGTACTTGCCGTCAACCAGGACGGCAACGCTCAGGCGTTTGATACCCCCGGCCTGGGAAACAATCTGCTGCTCTTCCTTGTTGATGTCAAAATTTGTGGTGGAGGAGGTGCGTGTGCTTTCCTGGGCCGTGCCCGACGACACGACATCGTTCTCGCCCTGGTAGTTCGGATCGGGAGAGCCGCCGCCCGCGTTGGCCGAGCCTTTGTTCTCCTCTTCGCTCTTGACCTCGCTGCGGACCACGGCCGACTTGGGATCGAAAGTTTCCTTGCGGGTCGTGATCCGGTTGAAATCAAGATCCGCGTTGACCCGGGCAATGACGCGCCCCGGGCCGACAATGGGCACCAGGAGCTGTTCAATGCGCTGTTCCAGGCTGCGCTGCACGGTCGATTGATATTCAAGCTGGGTTGACGTCATGCCCGTCATGTCCGTGTCGGATTTGGGCTCGTAAAGGACCTTGCCCCGGCTGTCCGCGAGGGTGATGTGCTCGGGAGTCATGCCCTCGACGCTGGTCGAGACGAGGTTGACGATGGCCTGGACCTGCTGCGCGCCGAGGCTGCGGCCGCTTTTCAATTTGAGCATGATGGCCGCCGAGGGAGGAGCCTGCTCCTCCACAAAAAGGCTTTTGCTGGGCAGGACCAGATGCACGCGGGCGCTTTCCACTTCGGACAGCTCGGTGATGGTGCGCGACAGTTCGCCCTGCAGGGCGCGTTGGTAGTTGATGCCCTGCACGAAATTGGTTTGTCCGATCTTGTTTTCGTCGAAAAGTTCAAATCCTATGCCCTGACCATGCAGCGAACCTTCGCCCGCCAGTTTGAGCCGGGCTTCGTACACCTGGTTTGCGGGGACCAGGATGGTCGTCCCGGATTCCGTGATTTCGTAAGGAATTTTTTCTTTTTTCAGAAAACTGACCACGCTGCCCGCATCTTCCTGGTACAGCTGGCTGTAAAGAACCTTGTAGTCGACTTTGTTCATCCAGAAGATCATGCCGAAGAATGCGATCAGGAGCGAGGCCAGCAGTCCGCCGAGAAGAATGCGCTGGGCTACGGATTTGTCGGTCCAGAAGTCCGTGGCCTTGGCCAGTGTGTTCTGCAGAAATGGGGGCATGGTGAATCCTCTCGAAGATTAAAAATCAGAACTGGATGCGCATGAGTTCCTGATACGCCTGCATGACCTTGTTGCGGACGGCGGAGGTCATGTCCATGGCCAGTCCGGCCTTTTGCAGGGAGATCATCAGTTCGTGCACGTTCTGGCTTTTGCCCGAGGCAAAGTCCTGGATCATGAGCGACTTTTCTTCTTGCATATCGTTGACCTTGGCCAGGGACTCTTTGATGGTCGCGGCAAAGTCCTGGGTTACTTCCTTGGAGGAATTGTTCTTTCCGTCAAGGCTCTTGGGGTTTTTCAAAAGCTCGCTTGCCGCGGAATACGCCTTGATGGCCAACGGTGAAATCGCCATGGATATCTCCTTCCTTACTTCTGGCTACGTTTCGTCAAGAGGCCCGGACTAGCGTCCGATCTCAAGGGCCTTGGCGAACATGGTCTTGGATGTGGTGATGGTCGAGACATTGGCCTCGTAGGCCCGCATGGCCGAGAGCATGTTGGTCATTTCTTCGACCACGTTTATGTCCGGGTAGCTGACATAGCCCTCTTCGTTGGCGTCGGGATGTCCCGGTTCGTAGACCTGCTTCAGGGGGCGCCGGTCGTTCTGGACGGAGTCGACCCGCACGCCTTTCACATCCTGGTCCAGGGCCGAGCTCATGGCCTTGGAAAAGGGGCTCTCCACTTCCGTTTCCTTGAAAACGACTTCCTTGCGGCGATATGGTCCGCCTTCGGCTGTTTTGGTGGTCTTGGCGTTGGCCAGGTTCATTGAAATGACATTGAGATGCGTGCGCTCGGCTTTGAGCGCGGACGCACCGACATCGATGGCGGTCATGAAGTCCATTATTTGCCTCCATCCTGAATGATCTGCTTCAGGCCGGTGAAGTTTTTCTGCATGACGGTCGAGAGCGCGCTGTAGAGCAGATTGTTTTTGGCCATGGCCGCCATTTCCGTATCCAGGTCCACGTTGTCCACACCCTGGATGACTCTGGGTGTCAGCGCCTTGGTCACGCTGGCCTCGGATGAGTCCGCGGAGAAGGCGAGGGGCAAATGGCCGGGGTGGGTTCTGGCCACGGCCCCGGATTCGGAAAGCCCCAAGGCGGCCTGCAGATCTTTTTCAAATTCAAGACTGCGCGCCTTGTAGCCGGGCGTATTGATGTTCGCCAGGTTGGCACTGACGATGTTTTGACGCTGAAGTTGGAAATCCATGACCTTGGCTGTCAGATCAACGTGATCGGGAAACAAGCTTTTCATTTGATAACCCCTTGTCGTACCGGCATTTTTCGTACTGCTTAGGGCAGAGCCGGGATGCTGACGACGACAAGAATGCAATGACCATTCCAGAGTGATGAGCTTCTGGAATGATATTTTAAATCGGTATGTTGCTGATAACTTGCGGCGAAGATGATGGGCCGGGCGATGTCGCGTGTCCTCTGGCATCAATGTTGCTTAGTCCTCGCTAGTTAACAAAAAGCATACTTGATCTGCCGACAAGGAGGAGGAACCATGAGTTCGCATCTGGATTATGAAATAAATAAGGAATTGGGAGAGTGTTATCTGTTCATGGGTGAGTTGGACAAAGCGGAGAGCTATTATCAGAAAGCCGCCAGCAGCAACGGCGTCCATCCCGACCCATACCTGGGTCTGGCGACCATCGCGGTGCAGCGGGGCGATCTGCAGCAGGCCATGACCTTGTATCAGAAGGCCGAGGACATCTCTTCCTCGGACAAGTCCCTGGCCGGAATCGCCCTGATCAGCGCCCAGCAAGGCCAGCAGGAAAAGGCTTTTGCCTTGTACGACAAGGCCCTCGCGCTGAATCCGGAAAACATCATCGCCCTTTTCGGGCTGGTGCAGGCCGCGCATGTGCTGGGACGGACGGACGAAGCCATTGTCCCTCTTGGACAGTATCTGGAACTCAATCCGGGCAAGAGCGAAGTTCGCTACGCGCTCGGTGGATGTCTCGTGTCCAGCGGGCGTCAGGCCGAGGCGAAGAGGCATCTGGAACAGGTGCTGGAAATGGACCCGGCCTATGCGCCGGCAGCCGAACTCCTGGCCCAGCTCTAAACCGGGTTTGTTCCCCCTTCCTTGACAGGTCAGGCCGCGGCAATCCGCGGTCTGGCCTTTTGCGTTATTGCATATTGCGTGCAAAGCTGGCAGTGCACGGCGAACATTCTTTTTGAGAGAGGGGACATCATGAACATGCTGCCAATTCGCCGGGCTATCCTGAGCGTGACCGATAAATCCGGCCTTGATGACTTTGCCCGTTTTCTGCAGGAATACGGGGTAGAACTGGTTTCCACCGGGGGAACCCGGAAAAAGCTCGTGCAGGCGGGCCTGAAAGTTCGTTCTGTCAGCGACGTGACGGGTTTTCCGGAGATTCTGGGCGGCCGGGTCAAGACCCTGCACCCCCATGTCCATGCCGGAATTTTGGCTGACAAGGACGACACCACTCACATGCAGACCTTGAAGGACCTGCGCTTGGCGCCCTTTGATCTGATCTGCGTCAATCTGTACAATTTTGCCGAAGCCGTGCGCCAGACTCTGGAAGACAAGCAGGCCGTGGAGCAGATCGACATTGGCGGTCCCACCATGCTGCGCGCCTCGGCCAAGAATTTTCATTCCGTGGCCGTTATCCCGGACCCTTCCTACTATGCCGAATGCATGCAGGAAATGAAGGCCAATGGCGGCTCCCTTTCCCTGGAGTTCCGCAAGCGCATGGCCGTGGCGACTTTTGCCTTGACCTCCGAGTACGACCGCATGATCACCGAGTATTTGAGCCGCTCCTGATTGGAGCGGCCCTGCCGGCCTGCCGGCAACGGAGAGAACTATCGCTTCCAAACCTCTTGGCAACCTCACGGGTCTCAAGCCCAGTCAGATCACAGCCATTTCCCGCCTTTACAACAGACGCTTTCCCGACCAGGGCGGATTTTCCCCGGATCAGGCCCGGGAACTCGCAATCCTGAGCCGGGGCATCAGCCGCCAGCTCGGTGTGCTGATCAATCGCAAGGGCGTGCCGGTCATGGTCCTTGTCGGTGAACAGGACGGCATCATGATCCCGGAGCTGTCCCGGCATCGTCAGGCCGAATCCCGCCTTTCCGGCCTGCGTCTGCTGCACACCCATCTTGATTCTTCCCTGCTGACCCAGGAAGACCTCATGGACATGGTCTTTTTGCGTCTGGACGCGGTCTGCGTGCTGACCGTGGGGAACGATGGCGCGCCGCGCACCTGCCAGTTCGCCCATTTGCTGCCGCCCAATGCGGACGAGTTGCCGTATCAGGTGCATGAGGCCATGATCTGGGATGACGTGGATTTTGATTTCGGGGCCAGCGCACGCGCCCTGGAGGATGAACTGGCCCGGACCGGGCAGAGCGTGGCCACCACGGCTCGCGAAGGCGCGGCCATTCTGGTCAGCGTCAGTTCCCAGTCCAAGGGCGTGCAGGAGCGGTCCTTGGCCGAACTGGCTGAGTTGGCGTCCACGGCCGGTCTCGAGGTGGTGGGTTCGGTGGTGCAGCGGGTGACCCGCGTCAACCCCAAGCTCATCCTCGGCCGGGGGAAGCTGGCCGAACTGGAAGTGCTGGCCCTGCAGAAAAACGCGGCCACCCTGGTCTTTGACCAGGAGCTGACCCCGACCCAGCAGCGCAACGTAAGCGAGATCACGGAGCGCAAGGTCCTGGACCGCACCCAGCTCATTTTGGACATCTTTGCCCAGCACGCCCAGACCCGAGAAGGAAAGATGCAGGTCGAGATGGCGCAGCTCAAGTACATGATGCCGCGCCTGGTGGGCCAGAACCGGGCTTTGAGCCGTCTGGCCGGCGGCATCGGCGGACGCGGTCCCGGCGAATCGCGGCTGGAGATGGATCGCCGCAAGATTCGCGAGCGCATCGCGCAGATCAAGACGGAGCTCGGCAGCGTGCGCAAGCACCGTCAGGCCACGCGCAGTCGACGCGACAAGGCGGGTCTGCCCATCGTCTCCCTGGTCGGGTATACCAACGCCGGAAAATCGACTCTGCTCAATACCCTGACCCAAAGCGATGTTCTGGCCGAGAACAAGCTTTTCGCCACGCTGGATCCCACCAGCCGCCGGCTGCGCTTTCCCGAGGACCGGGAAATCATCCTGACCGACACGGTCGGTTTCATCCGCCATCTTCCGGACGACCTGCGCGAAGCCTTCATGGCCACCCTGGAAGAGCTGGAGAGCGCGGATCTTCTGGTGCACGTGGCCGATGCCTCCCATCCGGAAATGGATGCCCAGATCGAAGCCGTGGAAGCCATTCTGCGTGACCTGTCCATCGACGCCATCCCCCGCGTCCTGGCCTTGAACAAGGTGGACCGGATCACGGAAGAGGCCCGTCAAACCTTGACCTTCGTGCATCCGGACGCGGTCTTCATCTCCGCCATCCAGCGTCCGTCCCTGGCTCCCCTGGTGGAGCGCATCAAGTCCCTGCTGTAATCACAAAAAAAGCGCGGGAAGCCTGGGCTTTCCGCGCTTTTTATTTCTTCAAAAAAAATCCGCTTATTCTTTCATTTTCCAGGAATGCTCCTCGCCGGCCATGAGGCGCTGGATATTTTCCGAGTGCTTCCAGAAGATGAGCCCCATGAGCACCAGGGCCATGGGAATGGCGCCGAACAGGCCTTGAAAGAGCAGTACCACGGGCATGAGGGCGACCATGACCAAAGAGGACAGGGACACGTAGTTGTAGAAATACAGGGCCGCCAGGAAGGCCAAACCGCAGAGGACCGTGCCAAACGGGGAAATGGCCACGAATGCGCCCACCCAGGTGGCCACGCCTTTGCCGCCTTTGCCGTGCAGGAAAACGGAGAACATGTGGCCGCAAACCGCGGCGGTGGCGACCAGGGTCAGGAAAAAGTAGGAATCCGAGAAGCTGGTGGCCAGGAGCACGGGGATGAAGCCTTTGAGCATGTCCAGGGTCAGGGTCAGGGCGCCGTACTTGGAGCCGCAAATCCGACTGACATTGGTTGCGCCGATATTGCCGCTGCCCTGTTCGCGCGGATCGACTCCGCAGCAGGTTTTGGAGATCAAAAGGCCAAAGGGCATGGCTCCCAGCAGGTAGCTGATCGCGAGCCAGAATATTGTCACCATGTGCAGTCTCCTTGATCTTGAGAAAGTTGGGTTGGCATGTGCCGCAATTTCCTACGTGAAAACGTCTTGCCGGACAAGATCATTCCTCTTCCCAGGCCTCGACGATTTTTATTTCGTTGTTCAACGGATCGACCTTGCCGATGCGGATGGAAAAGCGCTGGCCGAGCCGGATTTTGTCCCCGAAAATTTTGCGCGGCGCTTTCAGGAAGAGCTGAATGTCCGGCAGGGAGATGGTCACCAGATTGGAGCCGGGGTCGACGATGACGCCGGACCAGCGCATTTTTTTATGATTTTGCCGGAAGTACTCGTATTTCCAGTATCTGGGTCGCATGCGCTGGACCTGGTTGACCAACTCGGCCCGGCTGGACAGGACAGGGAGCAGGCTCTCCAGTTCGTTCTGGTCCAGCAGCCTGCCTTGCCCCGAAAGGCGGGCCAGGATCTGGGCCATGTTGATGAAGTCCGAATAACGCCGCAGCGGCGAGGTCACCGGGGCATAGGCCTTGGCTCCGATGGTCGCGTGGCGCTTGGGCTCGCATTCCAGAATGGACGGCCCCATGTTGTTGATGATGCGGTAGATGTCCGTGGGCTGGTTCCAGACTCCGGCGCTTTCGACCGGAAGGGTGATGTTCTGGGTGCGAAAGAGCAGCGCCGTTCCGGTCTCCCGTGCCCAGGAGCCCATGGATTTGTTGGCCAGGATCATGAACTCGGACACGATCATCTGCGCTTCGGGCGTGCACTCGGATTGGACGATTTCAAGCTCCGGATTGGCGGGATCTCCGCTCAGGACCAGACGCGGATCGGGTTGATCCATGATCACGGCGTGCTCGCAAATGCGGGCCTGGCGCAACCGCAGGGCCAGATCGCGGGCATCGTGCAGCATGCCCGGCGCGCCCGTGGCGATTTCGTTTTCCACGCCGGTATAGGTCAGGTTGGCGGCGACCCGCACCCAGGCCATTTTCGGGACAAATGAGCGCAGGGCTCCGTCCGGGTCCATGTCAAAGGTGAGCAGCAGGGCCGGGCGGTCCTGTCCTGCATTGAGGCTGAAGAGTTCCGTGCCCAGATCTTGGGGCAGCATGTGGCTGGTGCCTTCGGGTAGATAGAGGGACGTGAAGCGCTGCAGTACGGCCTTGTCCAGGGGGGTGCCGAATTCCCAACCAAGACACGGGCAGGCCAGGGCCAGACGCAGCCGGAAACCGTCCGCGCCGCGCGTCAGTTCAAAGCCGTCGTCAATGTCCTGGGTGGTGGAGGAGTCGATGGTCACGATGTTGGCCACGGGTTCGCTCCGAGCCGCCAGGACGCGCTCCTTCAAGGCTTTGACGGCTTCAAGGTGGGGCGTCCAATCCGGTTCCCATTCATACTGGGCGCGAGCCAGATGAAAATTGAAATGCGGCGGCACGATGCCCCAGGCCTGGGCCAGGAAGAGGGGCAGATGCGCGTCTTCGGGCAGGCCCTGGCTCATGGTTTTCCAGAGCGCGTCCGAATCCCGGTCGTCGGGGTTGGAAATGCGGGTCATGAGCAGTTCACGGATGCGTCTGGCTTGCTCTTCGTCCGGCTGGGGGAGGGCGTTCTTGCGTTTGCAGAAGATGTCCCACAATCCGCGCAAAAAGTCCTGCCCAAAGCCCACAAGGCGTTCGCGTTCCTGGGCTCTGTGCAGCTCTTCCTGGCGGCGCTCGACGGTTTCCTGGGCGTAGATCTCGAACTTGGGAGGCGAGAACTTGAAATGGGTCTTGGTCTGCAGCAGCTTTCGGCCGAGAGCCGCCGTCTGGTCCGGACTTGCGGCCTCAAAGACCAGGCTCGCGAACCAGTCGATTTCGGCCTCCTCCACCTCACCCTGGGCCAGATCCCAGATTTCGAGCGCATCGACGGACTCGGCCAGTCGTTCGCGGCGGCCATTGTGCGTGCGCAGCAGATCGAGCATTTCCTGACGGCTGCTTCCCACCGAACATTGGGGACCAATCCAGGGCAAGGCGCGGGACAAGGGGAGCTTGAGCTCCCGTTGTCCCGCCGTGAAGACCCGCAAACGGGGGCCCTGGACATCCAGGATCCAGGCCACGACGGGCTGGTTGTCCTGCAGGAATTCGATGATGCATCCCGGCTGCAGGATAAGAGAGGTGGACATACATGGCCTTATGCGCGTTGCGCGTGAGCCGGCCTGGCCGGCTCGGTGAACAGCCCTTAAGGCCGTGTTTTAGTGTTTGAAAGAGCGCTGGCCGGTGAAGACCATGGCCACCTGCGGCGTGGCGCTGTTCACGGCCTGGATGATTTCCCAGTCGCGAATGGAGCCGCCGGGCTGGGCAATGGCCGTCACGCCCTGGGCGATGGCCAGTTCCACGCCGTCGCGAAACGGAAAAAATCCGTCGGAGACGAGGACCGTACCGGGTAATCCGCCTTTGTCCATCTCGGTCCGGGCCAGGATTTCGGCCAGGGACGCGGCCAGCTCCTTGTCCGCAAGGGCCTTCTGTTTGAGTTCGTACAGGGACATTTCGTGGCGCTCGAAGGCCAGCTTGTCCGCGTATTTGGTGTAGGCTTTCTGGATGGTCAATTCCACGCAGCCGACCCGGTCCTGTTCTCCCGTGCCGATGGACACCGTGGCCCCGTCGCGGGCGAAGATGATGGAGTTGGAGGTCACGCCCGCTTCCACGGCCCAGGCGAAAAGCAGGTCGTCGGCCTCGCGGGTGCCGGGCTTGCGGGCGATGTAGGTCGTGCCGTCCTTGACGGTTTCGGCGGGCAGGAAGTCTTCCTCGGTCAGGATGCGGTTTCTGAAGGAGGCCTGGATGATGAGGCCGCCATCCACCAGGGACTTGATGTCCAGGAAAGGCGTGCCGGTCATTTTTTCCAGTTCGGCCAGGGCGGGGATGCGGATGATGCGCAGGTTCTTCTTGGTGGTCAGCACAGCCAGGGCGTCGGCGTCGAAATCCGGGGCCGCGATGACCTCGAAGTAGCTGGAATTGATGAATTCGGCACAGGCCTTGTCCAGGGCGCGGTTGACCACGATGGTGCCGCCGAAGGCCGCGATGCGGTCGGCCGCGAAGGCCCGGGTCAGGGCCGTGAACAGGCCGTCTTCCGACCATGCGGCGCCGCAGGGGTTGTTGTGCTTCAATATGATGGCGCTGGGCTTGGCCGTGAGGTACTGGAGCATGTTGATGCCGTTGTCCACGTCGGTCAGGTTGATCTTGCCGGGATGTTTGCCGGACTGGATCAGGTTGTCTTCGGTCAAGGCCGAGACAAGTTTGTGCTGTCCCCGCTGAAAAGCAACCCCGTCCATGACAAAGGAGCTTTCGACCACTTCGTAGAGGGCTGCGGGCTGGTCCGGGTTTTCACCGTAGCGCAGGCCTTTTTGCTCACCCCCGATGTTCCAGGTCTTCTTGGCATAGCGAATGGTCTGCTCGCCTACGGTCAAGGTCAGGTCGGCTGGAAAGGAGTCGCGGTTCAAAGTATGATACATCTTCTTGAGATCACTCATTAATATTCTCCAGAAAGAAAAATTTTCGGCTCGCGGAGGCGATGGGCGCCGCGCGAATCCATGAGCCCGTAGCACAGGCTCGATGGGACGGCAAATCGTGTGCCCGAGCGGAATCCGGCCGTGGCCGAGACCGCCGAAGGGGCGTTTGAGGAGGTGCGCCATGACGCAACAGGTCCGGAAGGCCGCGCATGCGCTGAGGCGGCTGAGACTTCCGTGGGCATGCCGGAGTGAGCCACG
Organism: Desulfomicrobium sp.; assembly: GCA_964201165.1. GTDB lineage: Bacteria > Desulfobacterota > Desulfovibrionia > Desulfovibrionales > Desulfomicrobiaceae > Desulfomicrobium. The sequence goes on along the minus strand of CAXNFJ010000003.1, from coordinate 8,514 downwards.
GTTGGGCAGTCGGGGGTTCCGTCAAGCTGTTCGTAACTTGGGTTGTTTTGGTGCTCTACAAAAAAATCATTATTTTTAAGATGATATTCCATGGAATGGTCCACTGCAATTCTGTTCATTTCGTTCGAGAGCCTTCATAGAGTGCAATTTATCCATATTACGCATTGACCTTGTTTAAACTTTTTTGAAGTAAAACAGTATGTTAAATACGCCTAGTGAGGGAGTCCGCAGACAGGATCAAGACCTGTTCACGCGGGATGTGTTTGGGTTCATGGGCCTGGATCTGGGGTTGACTGGACCCAAAATCGTGCCTGCGTTTCAAGAAAACTCGAGGTCGCGATAAAATTGACTTCATGACTCCCGCCCCGTAAAGAAGGGAGCCATTTGCCATTGCGCTGACGGCCAATACATCAAGACGAGGAGATCGGATTCATGGCGAATATCGTAGTCATGGGCGCCCAGTGGGGCGATGAAGGAAAGGGCAAGATCGTTGATCTGCTGACCACTGACGTGGCCGCCATCGTGCGCTTTCAAGGCGGGAACAATGCCGGACACACTCTGGTGGTGAATGGCAGGCAGACCATTTTGCATCTTATTCCATCCGGCATCCTGCATCAGGGCAAGAAGTGCATGATCGGCAACGGCGTGGTGTTGGATCCGTTCGTGTTCTGCCTGGAGATGGACAAACTCGCAGCGTCCGGCATTGATGTCAGCCCCGAGCGGCTCATGATAAGCAAGAAGACTCAGCTCATCCTGCCATATCATTGCGCCATCGACGGCGCTCGTGAAAATTTCAAGAGCGGGTCCGACAAGATCGGCACCACGGGAAGGGGCATCGGCCCCTGCTACGAAGACAAGGTCGCCCGCATCGGCATCCGTGCCGCGGACCTGGCCGACGAAACCCTGCTCATGCACAAGATCGAAAAGGCACTGGTGGAAAAGAACGCCCTGCTCACCGGCCTTTATGGCCAAGAGCCCATGTCCGCCAAGCAGATCTTTGCTGACCTGCTGCCCGTGGCCCGCCGTCTGGTGCCGTATCTGGGCGACGTGTCCTCGGCCATCCAGGAATACGCCGGCCAGGGAGTGCTTTTCGAGGGCGCCCAGGGCACGCACCTGGACATCGACCACGGCACCTATCCCTTCGTGACCTCTTCCAATACCGTGGCCGGCAACGCCTCGGCCGGATCAGGCTGCTCGCCCCGCATGCTCGACCGCATCGTGGCCATCGTCAAGGCCTACACCACCCGCGTCGGCGCAGGGCCGTTCCCCACGGAACTGCCCGACGGCCCTGGTGCGTACATGCAGGAAAAGGGCGCCGAATTCGGCGCGACTACGGGCCGCAAGCGCCGTTGCGGCTGGCTGGACATGGTGGTCCTGCGCGAATCCCAGCGCCTGAACGGCCCTACGGAGATCGCCCTGACCAAGCTCGATGTTCTGGGCGGCCTGGATGAGCTGAGGCTCTGCATGGCCTACCGCTACAAGGGCCAGGATGTCGCCTATCCGCCCCAGGAAGAGAACGGCATGGCCTACGTGGAACCGGTCTACGAGAGCATGCCCGGCTGGCGGGAAGACATCTCCGGCTGCAGGACTTACGCCGACCTGCCCCAGGCCACGCGCGATTATATCGCCCGTATCGAGGAGATCCTGGGCATTCCGGTGGCCATCGTTTCCGTGGGTCCGGACCGGGACCAAACCATTCTGCGTTAATTGAGGGGAGGTTCGCCTCCCTTTTTTTTATCATATGCCCACACCCTGGCACGACACCATCACCACCCAGCCCCGCATCGCGGTTTTTTTGGACCGGCTGGCCTCCGCTCCGCCCAGCTCCCTGCTGCTCGAAGGCGGGACCGCCCCGGAGCGTCTGGCCCTTGGTCTGTATTGGGCTGCGCGGCTCATGTGTCCCGAATCCACGCCTCCGTGCGGTGAATGCCGTATCTGTCTGCAGATCACGGATGACGCCTGCCGTGATCTCTTTCTGCTGAACGGCGCCGAGGGATCCATCAGCATCGACACCGTCCGGGAAGTACGCGCCGTGCTTGGCGATCCGCCGGCCGGCCGGGGGCCGCGCGTGGTCATTCTGGCCGAGGCCCAGGCCTTGGGGGACGGAGCGGCCAACGCTTTGCTCAAGTCCCTGGAAGAGCCCCGGCCCGGCAATGTTTTTGTGCTGCTCGCTCCGAGCCGTGAAATTTTGCTGCCGACCCTGGTGTCCCGCAGCTTTGTGCTCACCCTGGGCTGGCCTCGGGGGGCGCAGGAAGATCCGGAGTTGCGGGATTGGACTCGGGCTTTGGGCGATTTCATCCAGTCCGGCAAGGGCGTGTGGCTTGAATGGACGGGTCGCAAGGGGAATGTGGACGCCCGGCTGGCCGACGGCATCCTGCGCGAAGTGCAGCGCAGCCTGGTTCAGGCCGGGTACGGAAACCCCCTGACCGATCTGGCCCGACTGCTGGCCGCGCGTCTGGACGTGGTCGCGGTGCGGCAGGTGGGCGTCATCGTGGAAAATGCAATCGAAAGCCTGGATGCGGGCGCCAATCCGGCCGTGGTGCTGGAGTGGACCGCCATGCGGATGTGGAACCTCCTGCACAAATAAATTATGCGCGAAATCATTCTCATTCAAATCTCCGGCACCGACCGGGACGGCCTGCTGGCCGGAATCATGGGGCAGTTGGCCGCATCCGGGGTGACCATCCTCGATATCAGCCAGTCCGTCATTCACGACGACCTTTCACTTGGCGTGCTCATTGAGGTGCCGCGGGAGAACGAATCCTCGCCTTTGCTGAAGGATCTCCTCTTTTGGGCGCACAACCAGGGCCTGCATCTCAAGTTTTCACCCGTGACCGAGGACGACTACGAGCGCTGGGTCGGCATGCAGGGGCGCAAGCGCCACATCGTGACCGTGCTCGGCCGAACCATCACGGCGGCCAACCTGGCGGCCATGGCCGAGGTCATCACCGCCAACGGCCTGAGCATCGACTGCATCACCCGCCTGTCGGGCCGCAGATCCCTGGCCCAGCCGCCCGTCATGCCCCGGTCCTGCCTGGAGTTTTCCGTGCGCGGCACGCCGACCGACATTTCAGCCATGCGCGCCGCTTTTCTGGACCTGTCGCGAGAGCAGGATATCGATATCGGCTTTCAAGAGGATAACGCTTTCCGCCGCATTCGCCGCCTGGTCTGCTTCGACATGGACTCGACCCTGATTCAGGCCGAGGTCATCGACGAGCTGGCCAAGCGGGCGGGAGTGGGCGAGCAGGTCGTGGCCATCACCGAGGCCGCCATGCGCGGAGAGTTGGATTTTGCCCAAAGCCTGCGCAAGCGTGTCGGCCTGCTCAAAGGTCTGCCCGAATCCGTGCTCCAGGACGTGGCCGCGACCCTGCCCATGACCGAGGGCGCGGAACGCCTCATCCGCACGTTGAAGAACCTGGGCTACACCATCGCCATCCTGTCCGGTGGATTCAATTATTTTGGACGCCGCTTGCAGGACATGCTTGGCATTGATTATGTGCATGCCAACGAGCTCGAAATCCGTGACGGTGTGCTGACCGGCGGATTGGTGGGCGAGATTGTCGATGGCCCGGGCAAGGCGCGGCTTTTGAAGGCCATCGCCGCAAAAGAGAACATTTCCTTGTCGCAGGTCATCGCTGTTGGCGACGGGGCCAATGATCTGCCCATGCTCGATGTGGCCGGCCTCGGCATAGCCTTCCACGCCAAGCCCGTGGTCCGTCAGGGCGCAGGGCAGGCCATTTCCAATGTGGGCCTGGACGGCGTGCTTTATTTTCTGGGTCTGCGGGACCGCGAAACCGTGGACCAACTGGCCAGCCGGGAGGCATGATGTTAGGGAAGCTGTTTCTGCTTTTTGCCCTGGTGCCGGTGGCGGAGATTTACGTGCTGGTCACTGTCGGCAGCTCCATCGGGGCTTTTCCGACCATCGCCTTGGTCATATTGACGGCCCTGGCCGGTGCGCATCTGGCCCGGCTGCAGGGCATGTCGGTCATGCAGCGCATCCGCGAGAATCTGGATCAGGGCTTCATGCCCGCCGAGGAGCTCCTTGACGCCCTGCTCATTTTTTTGGCCGGCATGGCGCTCCTGATGCCCGGCTTTTTGACGGACATCTGCGGGCTGCTCATCCTCCTGCCCGCGACACGGGGAATCTTCAAACGCTGGCTGCGCACGAAATTCGATCAGTGGCGGCAGAATCCGAATGTGCGCATCACGTTTCACAGATAGGACAGGATTCGTCCCGACGCACGTAAGTCAGACCGTCCATCAAGTCCGTAACAATCCATAGAATCCGCCAATACCCATCCCCTGGAGTCGTCCATGATCTACCGCAACCTCAAATCGTGCCTGGATGATCTGGAACGAACCAAACAACTGATCCGCATCGATGAACCCGTTGATCCGTACCTCGAAGCCGGAGCCATCCAGCGCCGCGTTTTCCACGCCGGCGGGCCGGCGCTGTTGTTCACCAACGTGAAGGGCACGACGTTTCCCATGGCCGCCAATATTTTTGGCACATTGAAGCGGACCAAGTTCATCTTCCGGTCCACCCTGCACCGGGTGGAGGCCATGCTTTCGGCCAAGGCCGATCCGGCCGCCGTTCTGAAAAAACCCTGGCTCTGGCCGGGCCTGGCGCTGGGCGGCTGGCACACCATGCCGAGGACCGTGAGCGACGGGCCAATCCTGGCCCAGACCACGAGCATCTCGCAGCTTCCGCAGCTTGTGTCCTGGCCCATGGACGGCGGCGCCTACGTGACCCTGCCCCTGGTCTACACCGAAAGCCCTTCGAAACCCGGGTACATGGGCTCGAACCTGGGTATGTACCGCATCCAGCTCTCGGGCAACGACTTTGCCCAGGATAGGGAAGTAGGCCTGCACTACCAAATCCATCGCGGCATCGGCTATCATCACGCCGAGGCCATCGCGCGCAAAGCGCCGTTGCCCGTGAACATCTTCGTGGGCGGTCCGCCGGCCATGACCCTGGCCGCCATCATGCCCCTGCCCGAGGGGATCGCCGAAATGCTTTTCGCCGGAGCCCTGGGCGGGCATCGCGTGCCCATGGTCAAGCGGCCCGGAGAGCTGCCGATTCTGGCCGAGGCGGATTTCTGCATCCGTGGGCACATCGACCCCCACGCCCAGAAGCCCGAAGGCCCCTTCGGAGATCATCTCGGCTATTACAGTCTGGCGCACGATTTCCCGGTCATGCGGATCTCCGAGGTGCTGCACCGCGCAGACGCCATCTGGCCCTTCACCACAGTGGGCCGTCCGCCGCAGGAGGACACCATGTTCGGGGCCTTCATCCATGAGCTCACGGCGGAGCTTGTGCCGCAGGTCTTCGGCGGCGTGCACGAGGTGCACGCCGTGGACGCGGCCGGGGTGCATCCGCTCCTGTTGGCCGTGGGCAGCGAGCGCTACGTGCCGTATGCGGGTGAACGCCAGCCGCAGGAACTGATCACGAACGGCCTCTCGCTGTTGGGCACGACCCAGACCTCGCTCTCCAAGTTCGTCATCATCGCCGCCCGCGAAGACGAGCCGGGGCTGTCCTGCCACGACGTGCCCACGTTTTTCCGGCATGTGCTGGAGCGCCTGGACCTGTCGCGGGACCTGCATTTCATCACCCGCACGACCATGGACACCCTGGATTATTCGGGCATCAGCCTCAATCAGGGTTCAAAGGTGCTCTGGACCGCGGCCGGAAACCCCAAGCGCACCCTAGGCACGAGCCTCCCGAAGCTGAGTCTGCCGGAGGGCTTTTCGAACCCGTGCTTCTTTGCTCCAGGCATGCTGGTCCTGTCCGGCCCGGCCCATGCGCAGCCGCGCGACACCCATGACCCGGCCATGGAACACCTTTGCCAGGTCCTGACACAGGCTTCGGGTTTGGAGGGCTTTCCGCTGATCGTGGTCGCGGATGACGCCCAGTTCACGGCTGGGTCCTGGGACAATTTCCTGTGGGTGACCTTCACCCGCTCGGATCCGGCCACGGACACCTATGGCTTGAACGGGTTCACGCACTGCAAGCACTGGGGCTGCACCAGCATGGTGGTCGACGCGCGGCTCAAAACCTATCACGCACCTGAGTTACAGGATGAAGTCCAAATCGAGAAAAAGGTCGATGCGCTTGCCCTGCCTGGAAGACCTCTGTATGGAATCATCTAATCTTCCAACCAACGAACTGAGGATATGCACATGCGTACAAAGATAGTGGCCACCCTGGGTCCGGCCTCCATGGATCAGAACGTGATGAAGGAAATGGTCCTGCTTGGCGTGCGGGTTTTCCGGCTCAATTTTTCCCACGCCGACGCGGAGTATTTCGGACCGGTCATTCAGAAGATCCGGCAGGTGGAAAAGGAGACCGGCATCTGTCTGACGGTCATGGGCGACCTGTGCGGACCCAAGATCCGCATTGGCGAGGTCAAGGGTTCGCCCCTGCAGATCCGCAAGGGGGCCTTTGTTTGTCTGGGCACGCCGGAAATGTCCGGCACAACCGAAAGCGACATCTTTATCAGCCTCGATGTGCCCGAGCTGCTCGAAGGGCTGGCGGCGGACATGCCCGTGTCCCTGTCCGATGGCATGTTGCAGTTCAAGGTCTTGAAAGTTCTGGAACGGGACCGGTTGGTGCTGATGGAGGCCCAGAACGGGGGCATCCTGACCTCCAACAAGGGTATCGCCTTCCCCGGCAAGACGCTCAAAGTCGCGGCCATGACCGACAAGGACCGTCGTGATTTGCATCAGGGCCTTGATATCGGCATCGACGCGGTGGCCCTGTCTTTCGTGCAGAGCAAGGATGACATCGAGGACATCAAGGCCGAAATCGCGCGCCACGGGACCTGGATCCCGGTGGTGGCCAAGGTCGAGCGCAAGAACGCCGTGGACAAGCTCGATTCCATCCTGGAGGTGGCCGACGCCATCATGATCGCGCGCGGAGACCTGGGCCTGGAATGCAGCCCGGCCGAGTTGCCCATCATCCAGAAAAAAATCCTGCGCGCCTGCCGCCATGCCCAGAAGCCGGCCATCGTCGCCACCCAGATGCTGCTGTCCATGGTCAAGAATCCCATCCCCACCCGGGCCGAATCCACGGACGTGGCCAACGCCATGGTGGACGGCGCGGATTGCGTCATGTTGTCCGAGGAGACGGCCATCGGCAGCTATCCGGTGGAGGCCGTGCGCTTCATCAATGAGATCGCGGAATACGCGGAGCCGTATTATCTGGAGCGCCTGGGCGGCCCCTACATGCCCAAGGCCGAGAAGAATCCGCCCAAATTTCTGGCCTATTCCGCCTGCCTCATGGCCGACAACGCGGACAGCGCGGCCCTGGTCTGCCATTCGACCACGGGAGCCACGGCCCGGTACATCAGCTCGCGCCGTCCGGCCCAGCCCATCTATGCCATGACCACGGATTCGCGCATCATGCGCTGGATGAATTTCTTCTGGAGCATCACTCCGGTGGAGAGCCCGCTGGAGCCGCGCAGCCATCAGAAGCGCGCAGAGAAATTCGTGCAGGACTATGCCGGCTTCAAGCCGGGCGAGAACGTGATCATCGCCAGCGGCCAGGCCACGCCGGGCATGGGGACGGTCATGACCAACGAAATCAAGGTGTATTACAAGTAGAAGATGCCGTACCCTTTTTCGAAACTTCAATGAGAAACGGGCGACCCATTGGGCCGCCCGTTTTTACTTGGAATCCAGTGAAAGGGGTGCAGGGGACGCGTCCCCTGCCCGCCGGAGGCATCTTCCTAAAAATCCAGCGTCTTTTTCCAGGCCGTGGCCAAGTCTTCGACAGATGCGTTGACCAGCATTTTGCCGCTGCCGCGCAGGGTCAGTTTCTCGTCGGCAGTGGTCTGGCCGATGGCGGCCATGAAATCGCCGGCGAAGAGGGCTTCGAAGGCGGCGCGTTTGTCCTTGGTCACGGTGACCACGAAGCGGCTGGCCGATTCGCTGTAGAGGCGCTGTTCGGGCAGCGGGCAACCCAGGGCCGGGACCTTGTCCACGTCGATCTCCGCGCCGATCCGTCCGGCCAGGGCCATTTCCGCCACGGCCACGGCCAGGCCGCCGTCGGACACGTCGTGAGCCGCGGTGATCAGTCCGGCCTGGATGGCCGTGAACATGCGCTCGTAGCGGATGCGCGCCGAGACGGCGTCCACCTGCGGAACCGCGCCGCACACGCCCAGGGCGTCGGCATATTCCGAGCCGCCCAGTTCGTTTTTGGTCAGGCCCAGCACATAGACGGTTTCGCCTGCGCCCTTGAAATCCGAGGTCATGGTCTTGGTGCAGTCTTCAATCACGCCCATGACCGAGAAGAGGACCGTGGGCGGGATGGAGATCTTGGTGCCGCCGCCCGTGTAGTCGTTCTTCATGGAGTCCTTGCCCGAGATGCAGGGCACTCCGTAGGCGAGGCAGTAGTGGGCCAGGGCCTGATTGGCGCGGACCAGCTGGGCCAGTTTGTACTCGCCGTCGGGGGTCTTCTCGGACTGGACCGGGTCGCACCAGCAGAAGTTGTCCACGCCGGCCATGTGCCGGATG
>CAXNFJ010000002.1:0-24546 GCA_964201165.1 Desulfomicrobium sp. | reverse complement strand
ACCCGTGGCCTGCGGGCGAATCCGCTACACGGGCGACGGGGCCTTCCTCCAGCGTCTGGCCATTCGCCGCGCATGGCGTGGCCAGGGACGAGGCAACCGGCTGCTTGCATTCATGCTTGAAGAGAGCCGCAGAGACGGCTTTCACAGTTTCTCTCTCCATGCCCAGACCCAGGCCCAGGGTTTTTACGCCCGCAACGGCTTCTCGGTCTGCGGCGAGGAATTCATGGAAGCGGGCATCCTCCATGTCCACATGAAGCTCGTGGACGTTTCATAGCGCGCCATGCCGAACATCAAGCACATCTCTCCCCTGGCCCTGCAAGCCCTGGTCTTCGCCCTGGTCTCCGCCAGCTTCACCACTATCTATCTGGTCCAGCCCGTCCTGCCGGTGCTGCAGGCCGAGTTCGGAGTGTCCATCGCCAAGGCGGCCCAGACCGTGTCCATGGTCATCCTCGGCGTGGCCTTTTCCACCCTCGTGTTCGGGCGTCTGGCCGACATGTATCCGGTCAAACCGTTCATCATCCTGGGCGGAACCGTGGTCGCCGGCGCGGGAATCGCCTGCGCCCTGATCAACGACATCGACGGCATCATCGCCCTGCGCCTGCTGCAAGGCCTCTTCATCCCGGCCCTGACCACCTGCCTGGCCACATATCTGGCCCGGAACCTACCCGTGGAGCGCCTGAACGTGGTCATGGGCTCCTATGTTTCGGCCACCGTGGTCGGAGGGCTGGGCGGGAGGCTCCTTGGCGGCTGGATTCATCCGCCCCTGCACTGGCGCTACGCCTTTGTCACGGCCTCGATCATGGTTCTGGTCACGGCCGTGGCCGCTGTCCGCCTCCTGCCCGAGGAGGAGCGACCGGCCGAAAAACCCGGCTCCGGCCCCGGATACCTTGAACTCATGCGTCGGCCAGACCTGCTGCGGACATTTCTAGTCGGGTTCGGAGCCCTGTTCATCTTTGGCGCGACCTTCAATTATCTTCCCTTTTATCTGAGCGCGCCCCCGTTTTCGGCCAGCACAAATCTCATCACCCTCTTGTACCTGACCTACATCGTCGGCGTGATCATCGCCCCCCTGTCCGGGAAATTCAGCAACCGCTTCGGCAACGGACTGACCATGATCCTCGGCTCCCTGACCTTGGGCACGGCCCTCCTGCTCAGCCACGTGCCGCACCTGGCCGTGATCTGCCTGAGCCTGGGCCTGGCCTGCGCGGGATTTTTCGCCATTCATGCCGCCGCGGTCGGCAGCATGAACCGCAAGCTTTCCTCCAGCCGGGGAAGGGCCAATTCACTTTATATTCTGTGGTATTATCTGGGAGGATCAGCAGGAATCACGGTCATGGGGCAAGGCTTCAAACATTTCGGATGGACCGGCGTGACGGGATCGGGGCTCGCCATGCTCGTGCCTCTTCTGGCGGTGGGGGTGTACGAATTTCGCAGCGGACAATGATCAACACAAGGAAACGGAAGAAAGATATTTCTTGAACTTTTGCGCCTCTTCATGCCCCGAGTTGAGGAACAGGCACATTTCCAGGGTAGTCTCCGCCTCACTGAGCTGCCCTCCATGAAAATAGGCTCTGGCCAGGTTGAAATACAGGTTCTCGTCGGTCTTGCAGAGTTCAATGGCCCGTGAATAATACCTGCACGCCTGAGCCACCATGTCCTGCTTGCGGAGTTCTATCCCGAACTGGTTGAAGAGATGCTTGAACTCCGCAGCAGCAAAACCATCCAGCCCGATGAGCTCCTCGAAAACCACCTTGGCCTTTTCGTGCTGGTCATACTGCAGATAGGTCAGCCCCAGCCCGAACAGGGCCCGCACATTTTTTTCGTCCAGGCCCAAGGCGTTGTTGTATTCCATGGCGGCGGAGAACGGTTCGCCGTTGTTGCGGTGCCGGTCGCCCTTGGCCACGGCCTTGGCGATTTTCTGGATCACGGGTTTGACCTGTTTCAAGAACATGTCCACTTCGGGCTGATACTGGGTGATCAACTCCTGCATGGTCACTTCCTGTGCCGGTCCCGAAGGTGCCCACTGCGCGTTAAGGGACTGCAGAGCCAGCAGGTCGTCGTCGATCTGCTTGGCATAATAGTAGAGGGTGCTGTCTTCCTTTTTGATGGTTGTTCCCGTGCCCACCTTGACCAAGGATCGCCTGGAGCACACGCACTCCAGCCCCAGATCCGTGGCCATGCAGTATTTGGAAACTTCCGCGATCGCGTCCAAATCCGACGCAGGAATCTCTTTTTCCAGCTCGTTCATCGACATTTAATACCAACGCACCATCTGTTCGAGAGGTCTGCGCGTTTTGCGCTTGGGGGGCGCGGCCCGATAGCCGAAGGCCAGCATGTAGGCCACCCCGAATTCATCCAGATCCACACCAAAATCTTCCGCCAGAACCTCATCCACCTTGTCTTGGGCAAAGCCTTCGATGGGACAGGAATCAATGCCGATCAGCGCCGCCGCCGTCATCATGTTGGCCTGCGCGATGTAGCACTGCTTGCAGGCCCAGTCGAACATGGCTCTGTCGCTGTCCAGGAGACGAAAATCGGACTGCTGAAACGTGGCGTAGTATTCCGTGCGGGCCGTGATCCGATCCTCGGGCAATTCCTGGATCTGGCGCATGAAATCGGCGATGCCGACGCTGTCGAACTTGAGCAGCGGCGTCTTCATGGCCAGGCAAACCAGAAAATGACTGGCCGTGGGGATTTGCAACTTTCCACCCCAGGTATGAGGCAAAAATTTCATACGTAGCTTCATGTCCTGAACCACCAGGAACTGCCAAGGCTCGAAACCGAAGGAACTGGGGGAGAGCCGGGCCGTTTCCAGAATGAACAAAAAATCCTCATCCGAAATTACGGACTTGGAATCGAATTCCTTGCATGCATGTCGGAACATGAAGGCATCAAGAATGATCTGCTTGTCCATGGGGCATCTCCAGGCAACAGGTTGGCGAACAACCCAAATCCGGTCAAGTCGACACGTATTCTTTCTACGCAGGCTTTTCCCTAAGTTCAAGAATGGAAAAAAATCCCTCCGACCCGCCAACTGAGAAATCCGAGCGAATTGAATCGGATTCGGTATAATGAATTGTTTTATCCCTTCAAATACTGATCACTTCAGGGCATACAGTGCTATTATTTTAAATTTTGTAACACCATGATGATGAAATAGTCTCCAACAATATATGCGCATCTTTTAAATCTAAAACGGCGATACTAATCCATTATTCTGCGAATACGTATTGACCTTGAATAATTCTCTATGTTACAGGAAAGAAAAGCCAAACTTGAATGCTTCGCTCTACTTGTGGACACGACAGATCGGCAAAAATTGTCGACTGTCTTTTTATTCATACACTGATGGAGGTGTGTTATGAAGTTTTCTGTAGGTTTAGGCAAACCCGGGGCCGAGGAACGGCTGGAAAAAAGTGGAGTCTCCCGTCGAGATTTCATGAAGTTCTGTTCCACCATCGCCGCGGTCATGGGTATGGAGGCGTCATTTGCCAACAAAATCGCCCTGGCGCTGACTTCTCCCCAACGTCCTTCCGTAGTCTGGCTGCATAATGCGGAATGTACGGGGTGTTCTGAATCCATCCTGCGCGCAGTTCGTCCCTTTATCGACGATCTGATTCTAGACACAATCAGCCTCGATTACCACGAAACCATCATGGCCGCCGCCGGCCACAAAGCAGAAGAAGCATTGCACAAGGCCGTCAGTTCTCCCAATGGATTCCTGTGTGTTGTCGAGGGTGGCATTCCCATGAAGGACAACGGCATTTATGGGAAAGTCGCCGGGCGCACCATGCTGGAAATCAATTCCGAAATCCTGCCCAAGGCCAAAGCGGTTATCGCCTATGGCACATGTGCCACCTATGGTGGTGTCCAGGCGGCCAAGCCCAATCCGACCGGAGCCAAAGGCGTCAACGATGCTTTCAAAGCCCTCGGCGTCAATGCCGTGAACATTCCCGGCTGTCCGCCCAACCCCTACAACCTGGTCGGAACGATTGTTCATCTCCTGACGCACAGTCTGGCCATTCCGGAAATGGATGATATCAACCGTCCGCTCATGTTCTTTGGCGAAACAGTGCACGAACAATGCGAACGCCTGCCTCATTATGAAGCCGGTGAATTCGCACCCTCCTTCGATTCAGAAGAAGCACGCAAGGGCTGGTGCCTGGCGCATCTCGGCTGCAAAGGCCCCACCACGTACAACAACTGTCCCAAGGTCAAGTTCAACCAGACAAACTGGCCCGTCGGAGCTGGTCATCCTTGCATCGGGTGCAGTGAACCCGATTTTTGGGATACCGCCTCGCCCTTCTACGAAGAAGCGTAATCGGCTGTTACGTCAGGCTTAACTTTTACTGAATCCAGAGGAGAGTAAATATGTCCGGTTGCAAACCCAACCAAGCCCCGGGTGTCATCGCCACCCCCATGGATAAAACCTTTAAGGGGCCCATCGTAGTGGACCCCGTTACCCGCATCGAAGGCCATCTGAAAATCGAAGTTGAAGTGGACCAGGGCAAAATCGTCAACGCCTGGTCAAGCTCCCAGCTCTTCCGTGGTCTTGAACTCATTCTGCAGGGCCGCGATCCGCGCGACGCCCAGCACTTCACCCAGCGTTCCTGCGGTGTATGCACCTACGTGCATGCCCTGGCCTCCACTCGTTGCGTGGACAACGCCGTCGGTGTGGACAAGAACCTGCCCGATAACGCGCGATTGATCCGCAATCTGGTTCTGGCTGCCCAGTTCCTGCACGATCATATCGTTCATTTCTATCACCTGCATGCCCTGGATTGGGTTGATGTAACCGGTGCCCTGACTGCGGATCCCAAGAAGGCCGCATCCATCGCCAACTCCATCTCGACCCGTCAGACCACGGCTGAAGACCTCAAAGCCGTGCAGGACAAGGTCAAGGCCCTGGTTGACTCGGGCCAGCTCGGCATTTTCACCAATGCCTACTTCCTGGGCGGCCACAAGGCCTATTATCTGCCCGCCGAAGTGAACCTGATCGCCACCGCGCACTATCTGGAAGCCCTGCATCTGCAGGTCAAGGCTGCCCGCGCCATGGCCGTTTTCGGCGCCAAGAACCCGCACACCCAGTTCACTGTGGTCGGCGGCGTGACTTGTTACGAAAGCTTGACCAACGAACGCATCTCTGAATTCGTCGGACTGTTCCAGGAAACCAAGAAGTTCATTGACGAATGCTACATCCCGGACCTGCTGGCTGTCGCATCCTATTACAAAGATTGGGCCGGCATCGGCGGGACCACCAACTTCATGAGTTTTGGTGAATTCCCCTCCGTCGAAAGCGACATGAACAGCCGCTGGCTGCCCCATGGCGTCATCAACAACCGCAACCTCGGCCAGGTGGATCCCTTTGATCCCAAACTGATCGAAGAACATGTCCGCCACAGCTGGTACCAGGGCGACAAGGCTCACCACCCCTACCAGGGCGTGACCGAACCCCAGTACACCTCATACGAAGACCGGGACCGCTACTCCTGGATGAAAGCGCCCCGATACAACAAGACCTCCGTGGAAACCGGACCTCTGGCCACCGTTCTGGTCGCCTATGGCAAGGGACACCCGGAAGTGAAGAAGCTCGTGGATTACGTCCTGGCCCACCTGGGCGTCGGACCGGCCGCGCTCTTCTCCACCTTGGGACGCACCGCGGCTCGCGGTATCGAAACCAAGGTCATTGCCGACAAGCTCATGGATTGGGTCAATGAACTGGCCGAAAACGTGAAAAGCGGCAACAACACGATCTACCAGGATTGGAAGATGCCCGACGAAGCCGAAGGTGTCGGATTCGTCAATGCGCCGCGCGGTGGCCTGAGCCACTGGATCAAGATCAAGGGCGGCAAGATCGAAAACTTCCAGCTGGTTGTTCCCTCCACCTGGAACCTTGGACCGCGCTGTTCCGACGGCAAGCTCTCCGCTGTGGAAGAAGCCCTTATCGGCACTCCCATCGCCGACCCGGAACGCCCGGTGGAAATCCTCAGAACCGTGCACTCCTACGATCCGTGCATTGCCTGCGGCGTGCATGTCATTGATTCCAAAACCAATCAGGTTCGCAAGTTCAAAATCCTGTAAGAAAATGAAGGGCCCCGAAATCGGGGCCCTTTCTTTCCTTGAACCAGCCCCCATTATCGCGTAGCAGGGCACATCCCTAAAGCATGGAATCGTTCATGACAGACAAGCGTATTCTCGTTCTTGGCGTAGGCAATATTCTTTTCACCGATGAAGGCATCGGTGTGCGCTGCATTGAGCAGATGCAGGAAAATTTCACGTTTTCAGGTAATGTCACCCTCATGGATGGCGGCACCCTGGGCACCAAACTCATGGGCCCCATCATGGATTCGGACTTTCTGATCGTCTGTGATGCTGTGCTTTGCGGTGACAAGCCCGGATCCATATATCGGCTTATCGGGGACGACCTGCGCAAAAGCCTGGCCTTCCGCAATTCCATGCATCAAACCGACCTGGTTGATACCCTGGGCATGTGCGAAATGGTCGGCAATCGTCCCGAAGCCATCGTCATCGGCATGGAACCCTTTGATTACCATTCCATGGCCCTGGAACTCTCGCCCACGACGCTTGAGTCCATGCCCGTGATGATCCAATCCGTTATCCGCGAGATTGAAGCCGCTGGCGGAACCTGCACCCCGAACTAAGGAGTAACCATGTGTCTGGCCATTCCTGCTAAAGTTGAATCCATCGAGAACGGCGTCGCGCACTGCCGGGTTGGCGAAGGCGACACCTTTGTCAATGCGTCCCTCATGCTGCTCGACCAGGAAGCCACCCTGGGCGACTATGTCATCATTCATGCCGGGTTTGCCATTCGAAAGCTGGATTTGAAGGAAGCACAGGAATCCTTGACCATCCTGCGCGACCTGGCCAACGCCTACGATCAGATTCAAAAAAAATATGAGCAGGAGGCACTCGACCGTGCCAAAGCCTGATTTCGACAAGGCGCTCGGATCACTGGTCGGTCTTGCGGTGTGCGAAGCCGTAAGCAAATCCGACCAGGAAAGTCTTTCCCCGGATGCACCTCTCTCGTGCGGCCTGTGGGGTGATGGCATGTCCATGGCCCTGAGCTTGGCCGAGAGTCTGATCGAAAGTGAGGGCATTGATCAGCGCGACCAGATGGTCCGCTACACCAGCTGGTTTCGGTACGGATATTTGAGCTCTACTGAAACATGCGATTATATTGATGAAGTCGTCAAACAGGCGACATTGCGTTTTGAACGGACCTGGAACCCGGAAGACGAAACCTCGGCCCAAGGCGATGTCTGCCTGGCCCGCGTGGCTCCGGCTGTTCTCTATTTTTCGGATTCCCGCGACGCTGTTCTGGATGCATGCGCCCGGACAACCTGCACCACGCACTCCGGCCCCCAGAGCCTGGATGCCTGCCGTCTCCTGGCGGCCATGATCTTTGAAGCCCTGGGAGCTTCAAACAAGGCCCAAGTCCTCCATCCCGCGCCCCTCCATGATCTGTGCGCCGAAGTATCGAGTCTGTGCTCCGACTCCCCGCACACCGGGGAATTCGCGGCATGCGTCTCCCTGGCGGCGGCCATGGATGCCTTCCGGAACAGCCAGTCTTTCGCCGACGGTTGCCGCCTCTGCCTTCCCCATGGCCCGCGCGCCATGGCCGCGTACGGGCAACTGGCCGGGGCCTGGTATGGAGTCAGCGCCATCCCGGAGGCTTGGCGTCAAAGCCTGGCCCGATACGACCTGTTGGATCGATTGGGGAATCTTCTGCTCAAAGATTGAAAATTTCCGAAACTTGCCAAAAACAAACCCCGCCCGTAGCATGGGAACGTCGCGCAGCGCTTCCTGACTTTTTTGCGCCTGGAAGCCGACTGGTCCGAGGCATGATAGGCAACACATCCATAGAGACTTTCAACAGCGAGCATTTGATATGAACAGCCGAATTTCTTCAGCATTTTTTCTTGTCGCCCTCCTCTTGGTCGGAGCTTTGGGAGCTCTTTATTACGTCAAGGCCGAGTGGACCCCTCCGACCCTGTCCGTAACACCCGAACAGTCCACGGCCAGCGCCAAGACCGTGTTTACGATCCAGGCCGTGGACGAGGATTCCGACCTGCGCAGCCTGCTGGTTGTGGCCACGCAGGGCGGGAACACCGTCGACATTATCAGCAAGACCCTACCTGAAGGCACCAAGGAACTGCGCGAAGAATTTCTCCTGCCCAAGGCCGCGCTCAAAAACGGCCCCCTGACTCTGACGGTCACGGTCAAAGATACATCCTGGCATCGCCTGGGTCGAGGCAACCGCGCCCAGATCGTGCGTGAACTGACCATCGACTCCAAATCACCCATGATTTCCGTTCTTTCGGGGCAGCATAACGTCAATCATGGCGGCACCGGACTCATTGTCTACAGCACCGACGAAGAACTGGCCAAGAGCGGAGTGAATATGGGAGAACACTTTTTTCCCGGCTATCCCTACACGCCCGGCAAGTATCTGTGTTTCTTTGCCATCCCCTACAATATCGATCCCAAAACCGTCACCCCGACCCTTATGGCCACCGATCTGGCCGGCAACGAAGTTACGGTGGGGTTTTCCTTTCGTCCCCTGTTCAAGAAATTCAAGCAGGACAGCATCAATATTTCGGACTCTTTTCTTCAGTCCAAAATGGGCCAGTTCACGGACCTCTACCCAAACGTGACCCAACCCAGCGACCTGTTCCTCAAGGTCAATTCAGAACTGCGGGCCAAGAACGTCAAATTCCTGCTTGAACTTGGCAAGAACACTGTTCCGCAGAAGCTTTGGGACGGAACCTTCATTCGCCTGCCCAACAGCGCGCCAATGGCCGGATTCGCCGACAACCGGACGTACATGTACCAGGGCAAGCCCGTGGACAACCAGACCCATCTGGGAGTTGATCTCGCGTCGCTGGTTGCCTCTCCCGTTCCCGCCGGTAATACGGGCCGAGTCATTCTCGCCGAATTCATGGGGATTTACGGCAATGTGGTGGTCATTGATCACGGCTTCGGAGTCCACTCGCTGTATTCGCATTTGAGCGAAATCCATGTGCACACCGGTGACACCGTCCAACGCGAACAGATCATCGGCAAGACCGGAGCCACTGGCATGGCGGGGGGGGATCATCTGCATTTCGGCATGCTCATTTCCGGACTGGAGGTTCAACCCATTGAATGGTGGGACGCCCACTGGATCAAGGACAACATCACCTCCAAACTGGAGTGACAAAGGCCCTGCGGGGCCTTTTTTCTTTCCGGGGCACCTCCCCGGGATGACAAAGCGGTCCCGACTGGACTACACGGATCACATCATCCAGACGCCAAACAAATCACCTCAACCCCAGCGAGACCACTCATGTCCGAATTCTCCAATGTCACTCTCCTCAAGAAGGCCAACATCTACTTTGATGGCAACGTCACCAGTCGGACCATACTTTTTGCGGACGGCTCGAAAAAAACACTCGGAATCATGCTCCCCGGTGAATACCAGTTCGGCACGGCCGACAAGGAACTGATGGAAATCCTGTCCGGCGATCTGGACGTGCTGCTGCCCGGAGCGGACACCTGGAAGACATATTCCGGCGGTACCGCTTTCGAAGTCCCGGCCAATGCCAAATTTTCCCTCAAGGTGCGCGTCGTCACCGACTATTGCTGCTCCTTCATCAAATAATGCATGGGCCTGGGGCCCAGAACAGGATTGCGGATTGAAGCTCACCGTCCTTGTTGACAACAACACCCTGATCGATCGTTATTTTCAATCGGAACCGGGCCTGTCCCTGCTGATCGAGGACAACGGGCGCACGATCCTTTTTGATTGCGGATATTCCGATCTTTTCCTGAAAAACGCGCTGAAAATGGGCCTGTCCCTAAGCGATCTGGATTTCGTGATCCTGTCCCACGGACATATGGACCATACCTGGGGCCTGGAAGCCCTGACCAGACACTTCTGCGAACTGCGTCTGGAAGGCCGGCCATGCCCGCGCCCGGCCCTGGTCGCCCATCCGGCGGCCTTCATCAGCATCAGCCTGGACAACTGTCCGGAGATCGGTTCACTCCTGGAGCCCGGCAAGCTGTCCAGGCATTATGACCTGATGCTGGATGCGGCTCCGCGTCTCATCAGCGAGCGCCTTCTTTTTCTGGGAGGGATACCGAGGAGAAACACGTTCGAGCGGACCGAAGGCATGGGCATTAAGGATGGGGAAAAGACGGCAGACCTGATCCCGGACGATTCGGCCCTGGTCTACCGGGGCAGCGAGGGGCTAGTCATCATTACTGGCTGTTCCCATGCCGGCATCTGCAATATAGTGGATCAAGCCATGGCCCTGACCGGCGAATCGCGCATCGCGGACATCATCGGCGGACTGCACCTGCTCTCTCCGTCACGGGGGCGTCTGGAAGGCACGGTGGAATACCTGCGTCAGGTCGGACCGCGCACCTTGAGCCCCTGCCACTGTACGGACCTGCGCTCCAAAATCGCCCTGGCGGCGGTGGCTCCCCTGCGCGAAGTCGGTGTAGGGCTCACGGTCACATATCGTTAACTAACACCACACGCATGTAACACGACGCGCTCCCCCGGATGGGAGCGCGTCGTGAAAAGCTTACATCCATTCCTGCTCGAAACGTTCCGGTCCCACAATCTTGTACCCCTTGTCCTCCAGGACCTTCACAATAGAGTCCATGTCATCGGCGCGCACGCGGAAAACGAGCAGACGCTGGTTGTCCCGGAAAAACGTCGAGGTGGACAGGATGTTGACGCCCAACTCGAAAAAGAGTCGGCTGATCTCGGCCATGAGCCCCTTGCGGTCCTCCACCTCGATGGCGATGCGATACCCGCCGAGTTCAAGCCCCATCTCCTCCACCAGCACGGACAGCATCGATCCGCGACTGATATACCCTTTGAGGTGGTTCTTCTTGTCGACCACCGCCAATCCGGCCAGGTCCTGGTCGTGCATGATCTTGGCCGCGACCTCGATCTCCGTTTCCGGATTCACGGTGGGCATTCCCGTGCGTACCAATTCTTTGACTGTCATCTTGGACAAAAGATAATTCAGCTCATGCTTGCTGAATGTGGTTGCCCCTGAAGGCAACGCGGCCCGAATATCTTCCTTGGCCACATATCCCTTGAGTTCTCCTTCTTCGACAACAAGCAAAATCCATAATTTGTTCTCTTCCATCATCCTGTCCGCTTTGATGATCAGGGTATCGGAGGTGATGGTGGGGACATGCTTGTGCATGGCAAGGCCTACATACATGATCTACTCCTTGGATCATTAGGGTGAATCCCTCTATGCAAAGTGCAGTGACAGCCTTCATCCTTTTTGCTATCTTCCTGTTTCCATTGCCGGAAATAACCGACCCTCAAAACCAGGTCCACTATAAAAAAACTTATGAGACGTGCAGTTCTTCTTATTCTCGGCGTGTGCATCCTGACAAGCACAACTACGCCAGGATTTTCAGAAAAACCCCTGCGTCTTTTTTTTGAAAAGAATATTCGCGTTGAAGCCACTCCTGGTCAAGAGCACACCGTAAAGCAAGGTGAATGGCTCTTCAAGATCCTGGAAGGCAAAGGATATTCAGGCGCGCAAATTCAGCATGTTCTGCCTGAAATCCAGGCTCTGAACCCTCATATCCCCGATATGAACCACCTGCTGCCGGGTCAAGTGATCCATTTTCCTGAAAATACGTCCACTCCCACGCCAGCTCCTCTCGTCCGGCCAAGCACACCTTTGCCGTCCGAGGCTTTCAAAAAAATGACCTATGTCGTGCATACGGGGGACACCCTGGTCCAGATCCTTCAGGCCCAAGGGATGCCCACTCCTCTGATCTACAGCAAATATCTGAACATTTTTCTGGAACTCAACCCGGGCATCCAGAACGGCAATATGCTCCGCGCCGGACAGGAGGTCATCCTGCCGGTCATGAAACAAGCACGCACCGCGCAAACTCCGGGCGAAACTGCCCTGCCGGAGCCGGCAAGCCCAGGGAATGCCCAAAAACAAAGCGTCGCGCGTCCGGCCATAAGCGGGAGCGTCCAGACCCGACCCGTCATTGCACCTGCTCCGGCACCCGTTGAACCGCCCATCGCCACGCAGGCCGAAGTTCCGAACGCTGTGACCGACACGGCCAGCAATCGGGACAACGCAACGTCCCCAGCCAACGCCACGCAGGCTGAAACCAAAGAGAAGCGCACGCCTCGTAGCGGTCTACCCTTCATTAAGACTGTGCTGGAACAAATGCGTTTCCGGTTTGTGCCCGGTGATGAGAGCATGTTCCCCCTCCCGAACTCCGGCTGGCTACATGTCAAAATGGGGGAGACCCCCCTGGTGGAAACACCCTGGGGAGAAAAAGTCCTTTTCTGTTCCGTGCCCAAGAACGCCGAATGGATCGCAAACGCCAACAAGCTGGGCATGAGAATCTGCTCCATTTCCCCCCACTGGTCCCTACAGGAGATCCTGGACAAATTGGCGAGTTCCTTCCCGAGCCATTTTCGCCTCTGGGGCGCAGGCAGGGAACTTGTGATCTCGCGCGGCGGAATCAGCCTGACGCTTCAATCTCCGCAGATGAGCATCACGGAGCACGGCGGAAAAAAATACATCCATCTGATCTGGGCCAGACAGACCCCGGACGAAGCGGCTCTGCCTCAAGGTTTGCCGGAAGTGCTGGAACCGGCCCTGGTCAAAATCATCGAACTGGACCACTACAACGAACTTTCCCGCCTACCCGCACGCCCGCGGGATTCCATCTATGTCCCCGTAGCCACGCATATGGACCTGATCCGGGCCATAAACCCCGGGAATCCGGAAGAACTGTTCGGGCAAACCCTTCCGGACAACTTATCCTCGCTCCTGCAATTGCTGCGCAGCAAAAATCTGCTTCATCCGAACATGATCCAGGCCTCCTGGTCCGGTGGGTCGCAGAGTCGCATCGCCGTCCAGGTCCCGGCCTGGACGATATCCGGGAGCGCAAGCAGGATTGCCCTGCTGGATAAACGATTTGCCGACGCATATCTGGTTTCCGTCCTCGCCCACGAAGGCTACACGTGTTTTATCCTCCCCGATTAAGCAACAAGGATTGATTCATGCCTCATGATTTTCGTGTTTACGGCCATCTGGTCGGCCTTGATGACGATCAGCTCCGGGCTTGCGTCACGCATCTTGCCTCCTACGAATGCGAGATAAACGGCCACGTACTCGACTTTGCGCATGAAGGCGTCTTTCTGGATGTGGACAGCGACCTGGAAGGCCTGCTGGGCCTTCTTGGCCCCGGCATTCGCGGCGTCATTGACATCATCAACCATCAAGACTGGGAAATGCACCGCTGCACCCTTGCCAATGGCACGTTGACCCGCGCGCGGATCGCTCTGGACAATGCATTGGACACGGCTTACGCATCGGAACGCCGCTCATAGCCATCACTCAGGAGACAATATGCACGAACTGTCCATTGCCGAAAGTCTGATTAAAATCATCGGCGAGGAAATGGCCAAGCATGGCCTCAAAAAACTGCTCACGGTCAGGATCGTCTATGGACAGATCTCGGCCATAGTTCCCGAAGCGCTGGAAACCGCCTTTGAGATCCTGACCGTGAACACCCCTTTTGAGGGGGCGAAAATGGATATCGAAGTCAAACCCATGGTCGTGCGTTGCCGGCAGTGCGGGCAGGAATTCAGCCCCAGCCAGGAAGAACGCCTCATCATGCCCTGCCCGCAGTGCGCAACGGAGTTAGGGCACGAGATCATCTCCGGCCGGGAACTGTATATCGAAAATATCGAAGCCGAATAATCTGGAGGAAAAGCATGAAAGTCGACGTGGTACGCAACATTCTGGAGGCCAACGATGCCGTGGCCGCAGAACTCAACGCCCGCCTCACGGCGCAGGGCATCTTGACCCTGAACCTGATGAGTTCTCCGGGCTCGGGCAAGACCAGTCTGCTGGAACGGACACTGACGGACCTCAAACACGAATTTTCCATGGCCGTCATCGAGGGCGACTGCCAGACCGAAAACGACGCCCGCCGCGTGGCCGCCACAGGGGCCAAGGCCTTGCAGATCAACACCGCCGGCGGTTGCCACCTGGACAGCACCATGGTCCGTGACGCCACTGAAAAGCTCGGCATGGACGGCATCGACATCCTGGTGGTCGAAAATGTGGGCAATCTGGTCTGCCCCGCGGAATTCAGCGTTGGCGAAGACTACAAGGTCACCATCCTGAGCGTGACCGAAGGGGACGACAAACCGGAAAAATATCCGTTCATCTTCGCCGAATCCAAGGTCATGATCTTGAACAAGATCGACCTCTTGCCCTACGTCAACTTCAGTGTCGACCGCGCCTGCGCCTTTGCCAGATCCATCAACAAGGATATTGAAATTTTCTCGCTCTCCGCCACCACCGGCCAGGGCATGGATGCCTGGTACGACTGGCTGCGTCGCGAACGGGCCAAAAAAAGCATATAAGTCCGGAGCGATCAGAAATACCACAAAAAAGGGCTGGCGGAAATTCCGTCAGCCCTTTTGCATGACTTTGGGGCTACCCTGCTCAGACGGCAGCGCCGCTCCGGTAGACCTGATCCAGAATCTCCTGACCGCCTTGAGCGAGCACGGCCTTGGCCACGCTGGCGCCCAAATCGATGGCCGCGTGCGCCGGCGCGGAAGCTTCCTGGCGAATGACCCGCTCACCGCACAGATCGGCCACCAGACCCGTCAGCGTGATCTGAGACCCGGAAAGGGTCGCGAATCCGGCTATGGGCACCTGACACCCACCGTCCAGACCAAAGAGAAATGAACGTTCGGCTTCCACGCACATCCTGGAGGGCGCATGATCGAGAAAGGCGAGCAGTTCGTCCAGTTCCGGCCGGTCGGTGCGGTACTCAATGCCGAGCGCCCCTTGAGCCACGGCCGGATAAAACTCGGGCGGAGCCAGTTCCTGCATGTGCGGCGCGGACAACTCCAGGCGTCGCAGACCGGCCATGGCCACGATGATGGCGTCGAACTCCCCGGCCATGAGCTTGCCGACCCGCGTGTCCAGGTTGCCGCGCAGGGAAACGATGCACAGATCGCGGCGCAGGCCCATGAGCTGCGTCTGGCGGCGCAGGCTGCTGGTCCCCACCCGCGCGCAGGCGGGCAGCGAGGCGATGTCCGGGTACTTGACGCTCAAAAAACAGTCCGTGGGCACTTCGCGCTCCGGGATGATGCCAAGCTTCAGCCCTTCAGGCAACTGAGCCGGCACGTCCTTCATGGAGTGCACGGCGATGTCCGCCTCTGCGGCCAGGAGAGCTTCCTCGATTTCTTTCACGAAGAGGCCCTTGCCGCCTATTTTGGCCAAGGGCACGTCCAGAATCTTGTCGCCTTTGGTCTTGATGATGTTCAGCTCGACGGTGATTCCGGGATACTGGGCACGGAGCAGGTCAGAAATATGATGCGCCTGCCACAGGGCCAGTTTGCTCCCCCGGGTGGCGATACGAATGGTGTTCATCAAATAAAAATCCTTACGGTTAGCCGCAGCTGGAACAATTGCCACCGGCGCAGGAGCCGCAGCCGCTCTTGCCTCTGGTGGTGATGGCGTTGGCGCTGGGCGAACCCATGACAATGGGACCGCCGGTGCGAAACACTCCCCGGGACATGAGCTTGGTCGTGTCCGAGGCTCCGCAGGCCGGACAGATGGGCTGCTCGCCGCCGAGAACGATTTCCTCGAATTCCTTTTGGCAGGCGTTGCAGACATATTCGAAGATGGGCATGCTTCCTCCTTTATGGTTGCTCGGAACCCAACAAAGGTTCGAGTTCAGCAACCGCTTCAAACAGATAATAATCCACCAGTCCGCACAGCAGATGGCCTATGGTGACATGGAGTTCCTGGATCAGGGGCGTCCTGGTGTCCGGTACGATGATGGCATGATGGCAATGGCTGATCATGCCTCCGCCGTTGCCCCCGCCGAGCCCCACAGTGATCAGACCGTTTTCCAGGCCTACGCGCAACGCTTCGTTCACGTTTTGACTCTTGCCCGATGTGGAGATCCCGATCAGCACATCCCCAGGCCGGCCCAAAGCCTGCACCTGCTTGCTGAAAATCTGGTCAAACGAATAGTCGTTGCCGATGGCGGTCAGGGCCGAACTGTCCGTGGTCAAGGCAATGGCCGGCAAGGGTGGCCGCTCCATCATGAAACGATTGACCAATTCGGCCGCGAAGTGCTGGGCATCGGCAGCGCTGCCGCCGTTGCCGCAGAAAAGGATCTTGCCGCCACCCGTCAGGCTGAGCGCCATGGCCCGAGCCACCTCGGCGACCAGTTCCGCATTGTCGGCAAAAAACTCAGTCCGCAGCTTGGCGCCATCCAGAGCATGGGCTGTGATGAGCTGTCGCACCCGATCAGTCATGGATACCTCCCCTAACTCGTTGAACAGGACCATGGTTTGTAAGTTCCCCCCTGCCCTTTGGCAAGGGTTTCTTCCCCGGACAGGATCCAGACAAAATAAACAAATTTGTAATTTATCATTCCGGACAGGGAGCTCCGTTTGACAAATTCGAAATCACACCCATCGCGTGTCCGTCGCGGATCATCCTCGATCGACCTTGTTCCGCAGACATGGCGAACATCAGTCGCAAGTCGGAAGGGCACGCTCAGTCCGTCGAAAAGCAGGCATAATGATTGCATAATCAATTTAGGTCTAACCGTGCTGAATCACGTATTTCTTTGGCAAGAGCCCGAATTTCACCAAAAAGCGCGCACGCGCCTAAAATAACTTTCATTTTTTGATTTTCTCCATTAGAAAATCATCACTTTGTAACACTTACTTATGGAGGTTGTTTGTGAAGAAATTTGCCCGTGTTTTACTGACCTTGGCATGCGTGCTGCTCTTTGTTGCTGCAGCTGGCGCCGAGACCATCAAACTTGGCTTCAACATTCCGCTGACCGGCGACATCCCCAAAGTGGGTGAAATGGCAAAATACTCCGCGGAGATGCTGAAAGAGCAGATCAATGCTGCTGGCGGCCTTGATGTTGGCGGCAAAAAGTACACCCTGGAATTCGTGTACGTGGACAACGAAACCAAGCCCGAATCCGCAGTCAATGCAGCGCTCAAGCTGATTGAAGGCGAGAAGGTTCTGGCCATGGTCGGTCCCATGGGTTCCGGCCGCGCCATCCCCGCCGGTGAAGTCGCCAACAACCAGAAGACCGTCATGGTCGCCCCCTGGTCCACCAACCCCAAGACCACACTGGACCGCCCCTATGTTTTCCGCGCCTGCTTCCTGGATGACTTCCAGGGTCCCGTAGCCGCCAAGTTCGCCACGGAGCAGCTCAAGGCCAAGACCGCCGCGGTGCTCTTCGACGTCGCGTCCGACTACTCCAAGGGCCTGTCCGAATTTTTCAAGCAGAGCTTTGAAGGCCTGCACGGCGCCGGATCCGTGGTCGCATACGAAACCTTCACCACCAAGGACGTGGATTTCTCCGCCCAGCTGACCACGATCATCAAGAGCAAGCCGGACATCCTTTTCACTCCCCAGTATTACAATGAAGTCCCGCTGATCGTGCGTCAGGCCCGCGAACTGGGCTTCAAGGGTGCCATCCTGGGTTCCGATTCCTGGGGCTCCGCCGAGCTGATGGGCCTGTGCGGCGACGACTGCAAAGGCCAGTACTTCGTGACCCACTACGCCGCCGCCGGCGCCAAGGGCGCGACCAAGAAATTCATCGACAGCTTCAACGCCAAGTACGGCCAGATTCCCGATGACGTTGGCGCCCTGACCTGGGACGCCACCAATATGGCCCTGGCCGCCATCAAAAAGATGGGCGCCCTCTCCGGCGACCTCGCCAAGGACCGTGATGGTCTGCGCACCGCCCTGGCTTCCATGAGCGGCTTTGAAGGCATCACCGGCACCATGAGCTACAATGGCAAGACCGGCGATCCGTCCAAGTGCGCCGTCATCGTCAAAATCAACGACGCAGGCGAATTCACTTTCCACGAGTCCGTTTGTCCCTAAATCCTGATTGATTCACGGGGAGCGGCCGCCAAGCGCCGCTCTCCGGCCTTTCGACATTCCCAACCGTTACGGATCTGATCATGCTCGATACCTTCATCCAACAGGGCATCAATGCCCTGCAGCTGGGCAGCTATTACTCCCTTATCGCCCTGGGCTATTGCCTGGTCTACGGAGTGCTGCTGCTCATCAACTTTGCCCATGGCGACATCTTCATGGTCGGGGCTTATATCGCTTTTTACTGTGCCACGACCCTCATGGGAAAGTACGGACTCATCGATGCAGGGATACCCGGCTGGATCGTGCTCGCGCTGACCGTCCCCCTGACCATGCTGCTGACGTCGGGAGTGGGTGTCTTCATCGAACGAGTGGCCTACAAGCCGCTACGTCTCAAAGGCGCCAACCGGCTCTACGTCGTCATCACCGCGCTGATGATGGGCATTGTCCTTGAATACGGCAACTTGGCCATGCTCGGGGCATCGCGCAAGTCATTCCCCACCCTGGTGCCACGGGTCATGTTCGAAATCGGCGGAGCCACGGTCACAAGCCTCAAACTTGCGGCCATTGTCGCCAGTTTCCTGGTCTTTGGCCTTCTGCAATGGATCGTGACCCGCACCAAGATCGGCATGGCCATGCGCGCAGTCTCGTATGACAAATTCGCCGTCCCGCTGATGGGCATCCCCCTCGACATCGTCATCATCTTCACATTTTTCCTGGGCTCCTCCATGGCCGGACTGGCCGGACTGCTCTACGCCATGAATTTCCCGGTCCTGGATCCGTTCATGGGCGCGCTCGTCGGCTGGAAAGCCTTTATCGCCGCTGTTGTCGGAGGAATTGGCGACATTCGCGGCGCCTTTATCGGCGGCTTTCTGCTGGCCTTTCTGGAAGTCGCCGTGGCCGCGACCTTCAGCTCGGAGTTGCGCGATCTGATCTCCTTCACCATCCTCTTGGGCATTCTTTCCTGGAAACCAACCGGGCTCTTCGGCAAGCCCAGAACCACAAAGATCTAAATCATGAGTCCACGCTTCACTACACCTACGGCGCTCTGCGCCATGCTCCTCGGTCTCATGGCCCTGACCCAGGCCGGAATCCTGGGCCAGTATGAACAGACCATCCTGTGCACCATGGGCATCTACATGATCCTGGCGGCCAGTCTCAATCTGGTCAACGGCTACATGGGCGAATTCAGCTGCGGCCATGCCGGTTTCATGGCCGTGGGAGCCTATACCGCCTCCGTTGTCGGAGTGTACCTTTTCGTCCCGGATCAGCACTTTGGCCAGCCCCTGCTGTCCATGGCCTGGGCCCCCCTGGCTTTTCCCCTGATCCTGGCCACCGGTTTCGCATCCGCGGCCCTGGTCGGACTGCTGGTCGCCATACCGTCGTTCAAGACACGCGGAGACTATCTGGCCGTCATCACTCTGGCTGCCGGCTATATCGTCAAAAGCGCCCTGGAGAACATCGAGGTCGTCGGCGGCCCAAGAGGGTTCATGGGCATGAAGAAAGTGGTCATGAGCATGGAAGAGATGATCGGCATCCCCTGGATGCTGATCTGGATCTTCATCGGCGTGGTCTTCACCATCTGGATCCTGCGCCGCTTCGTTTATTCCACTTACGGCAAGGGCGTCATGGCCATCCATCAGGACGAGGTCGCGGCCGAGATCATGAGCGTGAACACGAACAAGATGAAACTTGTCGCCTTTATGCTCTCCTCCGGTCTGGCCGGTCTGGCCGGAGGCCTCTACGCCTACCTGATCGGATTCGTGAACCCGGCCTCCTTCACCATCCTGCGCTCCACCGAGTGCCTGGTCATGGTCTATCTTGGCGGCATGGGTTCACTTACGGGCTCCATTCTCGCGGCGGGCATATTCACACTCATGCTGGAATTCCTGAAACCATTGGAACAGCTCAAGTGGGTGGCCATCCCCATGCTTTTGATCGTCCTCATGCAATTCCGCCCCGAAGGACTTATGGGCAACCGGGAGCTTTCGGACCTCTTCCCCAAACTCAAGCGCTTCTACAGGTTCAAATAACATGGCCCTGCTCGAAATTACCGATCTGACCCAACGTTTTGGCGGTCTGCTGGCCGTCAATGACCTTTCCGTGCACCTGGAAGGGCGTGAACTCTGCGCCCTTATCGGCCCCAACGGAGCCGGCAAGACCACGGTCTTCAACCTGGTCAGCGGCTTCTACCAACCTACGGCCGGTACCATCAAAATCGGCGGCGTGGACACGCGCGGCATGAAGCCTCACCAGGTCACGGCACTCGGCGTGGCCCGCACCTTCCAGAATATCCGGCTGTGGAACGACATGACCGTGCTGGACAACATCAAAGTATCACAGCACTATCGGCTGGGTTATTCGCTGATGGACTCCCTCATGCGCACCCGTCGCTACATCGACCGCGAAGCGTCCATTGACCGCACGGCCATGGAACTGCTGGAATTCCTGGGCATGCGCGAATTGGCAAATGAATTTCCGCCCAACCTGTCCTACGGCACCCAGCGCAAGGTCGAGATTGCCCGGGCCTTGTCCATCAAACCCAAGCTGCTCCTCCTCGATGAACCCGCCGCCGGGCTCCCTTCCTCCGATGTGGTGGAACTGATCAAGCTCATCGAATGGATTCACAAGGAATTCGATCTGGCCATCTGGATGATCGAACACCAGATGACGGTGGTCATGAGCCTGTGCCAATGGATCAAGGTCATCGACTTCGGCGCGACCATCGCCGAGGGCACGCCCGAGGACATCCGCAACAACCCCGTGGTCATCAGGGCCTATCTGGGAGATGTGAATATCTAGATGCTGTCCATCACCAATCTCAAAGTAAAATACGGCAATACCGAGGCCCTGCACGGAATTTCCTTTACCGTGAATGCGGGGGAGATCGTGACCCTCATCGGCGCCAACGGCGCTGGCAAAACCACCACCCTGTTGTCCATTGCCCGCTTGGGACCGCCCGAAGGACCCAAAATCGTGGAAGGGGAAATCGTCTACAAGGGCCAGAACCTGCTTGCCATTCCGCCCCATGAGGTGGTGACCAGAATGCGCATGGCCCTGGCTCCCGAAGGACGGCACATTTTCGGCAATCTGACCGTGGAAGAAAATCTGAAGCTGGCCACCTACGCCCGCAAGGACGTGGACAATCTGAAAAAGGACTACGACCGGGTTTACGAGCTGTTCCCCCGCCTCGTCGAGCGACGCAGGCAACGCAGCGAATCCCTGTCCGGTGGTGAACAGCAGATGCTGGCCGTGGGCCGGGCGCTCATGACCGGGGCGGACTTCATCATGCTCGACGAACCATCCATGGGACTGGCGCCGCTCCTCATGTACGACATGTTCCGAGCCTTGAAGGAGCTCAACTCCCAAGGAATGACGCTCCTTCTCATCGAGCAGAACGCACGCATCGCCCTGCAGTTCGCGCACAGGGGCTATGTGCTCGATACCGGGGCCATTGTCGCCTCGGGCGACGCCAAGGAGCTCATGGACAACCCCGACGTGAAAAAAGCGTACCTCGGAGGATGAGCGACTCCTGCGCAGTGACTGGATCAAGCCCAGGCCTTGCGCTTGGGCTTCACTTTTTACGGACCACATCATGCATGATACAAACATCATCCTGATCGGCATGGCCGCCACCGGCAAATCCACTCTGGGCAGGCGTCTGGCCAAGCGGTTGAATTGGGCATTCGTGGATACGGACCTGCTTCTGGAGGCATGGTGGGGAGCGCCCCTGCAAATGATCACGGACCATCTTGGCCTAGAACCCTTCGTGCAGGCCGAGGCAGCCCAAATCCTGCGCCTGAACCTGCGCAAATGCGTCATCGCCACCGGCGGGAGCGTCGTCTATTCGGAGACCGCCATGCAGCACCTGCAGCAACTCGGTCGCATCGTGTACGTTCAATCCTCCTTTGCAAGCATCACCCGCCGATTGACCAATCCCCTCTCCCGGGGTCTGGCCATCGGCCCCGGTCAGACCCTGAAGGACCTTTACGACGAGCGCGCCCCCCTGTATGAACGCTTCGCCCAGATGACCGTGAACACCGACGACACGAGCCCCGATCAGTCGTGTACCGCGCTCATTGAAGGCCTATCCCGCATTCAACAGGAACCGTCGTGATCAAAAAACTGCTTCCCGCCCAGGCCTTCCGCAAGCTGGCCAGCCTCTATGCGGACATGCAGACCCAGTACTCGGCCCATGCCCTGGCCCTGGGTCTCGTCTGCGACAACTGCGCGCAAAACTGCTGCACAAGTTTTTTTCAACACCATACACGCATCGAATGGGCCTATCTGTTGCACGGACTGGCGGAACTCCCGAAGGACCGCCGGAATATTTATGAAGACCGGGCACGGAATTATGTACGTGATGCCCAGCTCGCCCTGGACCGGGGTGAACGCCCGACGACCATGTGCCCCCTCAATGATGACGGACGCTGCGGAGTCTACGCCCACAGGCTGATGATCTGCAGACTGCACGGCGTACCCAACAGACTGCGCTACCCCAATGGCCGCACGGTCGATTTCCCGGGTTGTTTCCGCAGCCAGGAGCTCTGCACCGAGGCGGATGCGTTCCCGATTCTGGATCGCACCATGCTCTACACCCGGCTCATGGAACTGGAAATGCAATTCGTCGGGCCCAAACAAATCCGCACGCTGTCTCGGGTTGATCTTACCCTGGCCGAGATGATAGTGCAGGGCGAACCACAATTTTGAAATCCAAGGAGGCACGTATGCGGCCACGCTTGACGATGGGCCTGTTGATACTCAGTCTGCTGGTGGGAGCCTGTGCGCACTTGAGCGTTGTCCATCTGGACAAAAAACCGTGGACCTTGGGACAGCAGGAAATCCTGCCCATGCGTTACTGGGAATTCACGTACACAAGTCGGCTGGAAGAAAACAGGCTGATCGTGACCGGCACTGCCAAGCCCGTAGCCGGAGCCATCCCGCAGTGGGCGACCTGGATTCAGGACCTGTGGATGCAGATCTACCTGAGTGATGACCAAAGCCGTGTTCTCGCCAAGGATCTGCGCCTCTACCTGCCCACGAGCCTGGATCACGCTCAGGGCGTACCCTTTGAATTCCACCTCACCCCGGAAGCCCTCGGCTCTTCCGGGCCTCTCTACATTTCCTTCGGATACCGCATGGAACTGACGGCCGAGAAAAACACACTCGGGGCGAACGCCACCTCCCAGGTTTTCTTCGCCAGCCAGGGAGCGCTTTTCCAATAAGCCTTCCGCCACGGACCACAAGCACGAAGCCCCCGAAAGTTCAACTTCCGGGGGCTTCTCTTTTTGCGGAAAAGCGCACAAGACCTTGCGGCCGCGAAATCAGTTCATGGAGCCATGCTCGCTCTGTAATTGGATCTTGAGGGACTGGAGCAATTGCTGGGCCTTGTCCGTCATTTTCCATTCCTCGTAAACATGCATCCAATAATCGAATCCGTAGATCTTCTGCATGAGCTGTTCTTCATGTAGGGTGACCCAGGTATCAAACAGATACATTTCTATAGAATAATCTTTACTGTCCAAAACCTTGAGTACGGTGTTCGCCGGATATTTCTTACCCTCGAAATTGACCTGAAGAAACTCCACCACTGACTGCTGGGACAACTCAGGGGAAAGAGGCTGCCCTTGTACGCGCTCTGCCAACTCCCAAAAATCAGGAAATTGAAGTTGCATTTGTTTCAGCTGTTCATCGGTCAATTCAATGAAAAGCTTCCTGTCCCGTTCCTCAATAAAATAATAACGAAGCCAAAATTCAAAATGAAAAACCCGGGCCATGTCATTCAGAGCATTGTGCGGAATTGTCATTTTTTCTCCCTATAACGTGATTATCAATTTTTGTTCTTGAATCATAAATATCATGGCTGTCACAACGGATGCATCAAAAGGAATTTCAATCACTGTTGACAAAATTACTGAAGGAAATTAATACTACAAATACAAATACGCGATAGTTGGAGGTTATGTATGGAAGAGTATGTAAAACAGGCGCTCGAAATCGTCAAAGCACAAGCCAGTGTGCGCAACATGAACGAGGAAGAGCTGACATCAATGATTCGTTCGTTGACCGAAGGAATCAAAAATGTCGCTGAAGGAAACCAGCCCGAGCCGGTCAAGGTTCCTTCAAGCGAAGAGGCCAAAAAGGCCATCCGGGAAAAAAGCATCATTTGCATGGAATGTGAAAAATCCTTCAAGGTGCTGACCAAACGTCATCTGGCCACCCATGGTCTGACTCCGGAAGAATACCGGGAAAAATGGGGCTACAAAAAGGGAACGTCCCTGGTGGCCAAATCCCTGGCTCGTGACCGCCGCAAGAAGATGCAGGACATGAAGCTGTGGGAAAAACGGGTCAAGGGCTTTCAAGCTGATGGCTTCCATCATGCCTGGTTCCATTTCACCGGTGTCGTCCATTTCAATAGCGTCGCCGCCTTCTTCAGGACCAAACCCGTCGCCGTCGCCGTCGCCCATGCCCATATCATCGCCGCCCATAGCAGCTTCAAACT
Source organism: Desulfomicrobium sp. (assembly GCA_964201165.1). Taxonomy (GTDB): domain Bacteria; phylum Desulfobacterota; class Desulfovibrionia; order Desulfovibrionales; family Desulfomicrobiaceae; genus Desulfomicrobium. The sequence continues at coordinate 93 of CAXNFJ010000002.1, read as the reverse complement.
CGGCCATTAACTGGTCCAGTTTGTCTTCTAAATTCATGATGTCGTCTTTGGTAGCAGTTTCATCACTGCCGCCTTCGCTACCACCAAACTCGT
>CAXNFJ010000001.1:0-29799 GCA_964201165.1 Desulfomicrobium sp. | reverse complement strand
GACCGGACGCAAAATGGCGTTCATGCATTTCAAAAGCGTGGTCTTGCCCACCCCGTTGGGGCCGAGAATGGCCAGCAGTTCGCCGCGTTCGAGACTGAAATCGATGTTCCGCAGAAGCGGATGGCTGTTGTAGGTGAAATGCACCCCGCAGACCGAGAGCATCATGAGCGCCGCCCCCTGACGATGAGGTAGAGAAAGGTAGGGGCTCCCAGAAAGGCCGTCAGTACGGAGACGGGCAACAGATGCGGAGCCATGACCAGCCGGGCCGCCGTGTCCGAGGCCAGAAGCAGCAGGGCTCCGCCCACCAGCGAGGCCGGAAGCAGGAAACGGTGGTCCGCGCCGATGATGCGCCGGAACATGTGCGGCACCACCAGCCCCACAAAGCCGATGATGCCCAGAAAAGCGATGAGCACGGCCGTGACTAGGCTGGACAGGAGCATGCCGATGATGCGCACCCGCTCGACCCGCACCCCGAGGCCCTTGGCCGTCTCGTCCCCGGCGTCGATGGCGTTGTAGTTCCAGCTGTTGGCCAGGAAATAGAGAGTGCAGCCCGAGGTGAGCACGGACATGAGGCCAAGCTCCGCCCAGGATGCGCGCGACGTGTCCCCAAAAGTCCAGAAGACCATGGCCGCGAGCTGCACGTCCGTGGCGAAATACTGCAGGAACATGGTGCCGGCGGTGAAGAGCGCGCCCAGGGCCACTCCGGCCAGGACCATGGTCTCGGGCCTGGTTCCGCGCGTGCGGGAAATGGCGACGATGACCCCGGATGCGACGAGGCTGGCCAGGAAGGCCGAGGCGGTGGTCACATAGGGGCTGGTGATGTCCACGGCGTCACGGCCCGAGGTCATGAGCCCCGAGTCCAGGACCATGACCGAAAAGGCAGCGCCGAAGGCGGCCGCGTGGGAAATGCCAAGGGTGAAGGGAGATCCCAGAGGATTGCGCAGGATAGCCTGCATGACCGCCCCGGCCACGGCCAGTCCGCCGCCCGCGACCATGGCCGCCAGGGACTGGGGAAGACGGATGCCGCGCACGATGGCGTCGACCCGAGGGTTTGAGCCCTGGCCCAAAAGGCTTGAGAGCACATCACCCAGAGGCAGCCCCGCCGCGCCGACGCACAGGGACAGCAGCAAAAAAACGGCCAGAGCAAGAACGCACATCGCCACGACCAGGCTCTTCCAGGCCAGATAGCGTTTGTACTCCTCGGGCACGTTGCCGTGATCGGAATGCATCAGCGCACCGGCACCCGGATGAAGGCCAGATCGGAAAAGGTCCGGTTCATTTCACCGAACACCGCCTTGCCGACGACAAAGGAATAGATCTCGTCGGCCTTGGCTTTGGGGTCGATATCCGAGAAGCGGTCCGGGTACAGGATCTTGCCCACATAATAGGCGTTGGCCAGGATGGACTCGAAATTCTGGGAATACCAGTTGTAAGGCAGTACCCCGTAAACCCGGCCCTCCTGCACGGCCGAAAGGGTCGCGTAGGCGGGATCGGTGCGCAGCTCATGCAGGCCTCCCGCGCTCTCACCCATCTGCAACGTTGAGAGATCAAGAAACAGGTGATCCGGGTTCCAGGCCACTATTCTCTCCTTGGCCACATCGGTGTTGCTCAAATCCTTGCCCGCGCCGCCCTCCTCGCGGGCCAGGTTGCGGGCGTGCACGAACAGGAAGGGCGGATAGGCCGGCTCCGTGGACTGAAAGCCATGGGGCCCCTTGTAGGCCACTCCGCCCAGATACACCGAGGGTCTTTGGGCTTCGGGAATACCGGAGGTGCGCGCCAGGAGATCGGCTATGGTCGCATCAAAATAGGCGACCAGGGCTTCGGCCCGCTCAGTGCGGCCCAGCACCTCACCCATGAGGCGCAGCGTGGCATAAAAATTCCCCCTTTGACTCCCGAGATTGCCCGCATCCAACACAATGACGGGAATGCCGGTCTTGGCGTGCAGTTCGACCGGATCATGGCCCATGGTCGCGTAGGTCTTGAAAATGAGCTGGGGTTGGGGATCAAGAGTGAGGATCAGTTCGGGATTGTCCTGCCCCCGGAACTGACCGAAAATCGGCAGATTCTTGAACTGGGGGTTTGCCAAGGCATAGGGACGCGAATCAAATCTGTTCTGCTTGGATTCGATGTCGTCGACGGCCACGGCCAAATCCTGGGCCTGGAGATAGGCCAAAAGGCGCAGACATCCCGAGCCGGAACAAATTACACACTCCACTGTATCCGGGACATCCACGTCACGGCCCAAGGCATCAACGATGGTGCGGGCCTGCAAAGGTAAGGCAAAGACAAGACACAGGCAAAACAACCACAAGACTCGCGGACCCATTGTCTTCTCGCTTTGTTGCGTAGTTCAATAATGCGCGGCATGTTCCCGGCCGGGTTTCAACCACGTCCCATCATCCCCCGTCACTTCTCCTTCAAGGCAAACCGAATAGGCAAGAAAGCCATGCTTTCCACTCCCTGCCCGTCCCGCATGGCCGGGGCATAGATTGAGGCCTTGACCGCGGCCAGGGCCGCCTCCTCAAAGCCGTGTCCACACCCTTCCACCACCTGCGCGTCCTCGAGTTGGCCCTGCGGGCCGATAACCAGACGCAGGAGCACCCGCCCCTCGCGGTTCCTGCGACGGGCCAGTTCCGGATATTTGGGCACGACCTTCTGTACGAACCGGGGCCCGTCGGCATCGCCAAAGCGCGCACTGACCGGCCCTGCTCCGCCACCCCCACCTCCGCCGGAACCCTGAACCGAGGCCACGCGGCCCTGGACCGCAGAAGACGACACCACCCCGGAACCAATTTCCCGCCCAGCGCCCCCGGCGGTCGAAAGTGCCAGGTCTGCGACCGAAGCCGGTGCGGATTCACCTTTTTCCTGCGCCATCGGTTGCGGGGCAGGAGTGGTGGGTTTGGCACCCTCTTTTTTCGGAACATGACTCACTTGCGAACTTCTCTGTTTGACCTCAGCCATGGAGGCGGATTGTTTCTTGGGCATTTCCGCAGTCGGAGACGGGCTCGCAGGCTCCGCCACATCGACGGATGAGCCCGGTGCGGGGCCTGAACCACCGGTGGCGGTACGACACGGCGCGAGCAGGGAAATACTGATCACCGTGGTGGGTAGCCTCGCGCTCATGGCCAAGGTTAAGCCCAAAAAAAACACAGCTCCATGGAGCAGTGCCGCAAGACCGAAATACGGCAGCACGGACGGAGACCAAAAGAAAGACGCACCCCCCTTCAGCCCGGGATGTGGCGGAAGATCGCCCTGACACAATTCATGTTCAGCGAGGTTCAGGCAGCACGGGTCGGACACGCCGAATGAGGTGTTCATAATTGTTACGGAAATACAAAATATTCGATCTTTTTTATGAATAATATATTCATATCGTGTTATCAATAAAAAATTAATGCTATATATAAAGACTTAATTCTTGAACAAGGCGAATCAACTCTCGGAATTCCACGCATCGCTCAAAAACGTCGAGCCCGCACATCATGCCCCAAAAAGGGCAGTGGTCATGCAGGGTACGCGACTATCGGCAAAATTTTGCCGATAGAAAAGGGGCGTCTCAAAAGCGGCTGAGCGTCATGTTCACAGGATAAAGTTCAGACAGGAAAAGAGCTGAATCGATCAACAAGGCGGGAAAGGAGGAAAGGTCAGGACAGCTTCAGGTTATATTCAGCCAGCTTGTAACGCAGGGTGCGGGGACTTACGGACAGGATTTCGGCCAGGCGGGCCTTGCTGCCCTCGGCCTCGGCCCAGGCGCGGACAATGGCCGCGACTTCGGCCTGGCGCACGGCCGCCTCCAGGGTCATGGCACCCTGCCCGTGCTCCATGACGGGAAGGCCCGTGGCCAGGCGCATTTCAAGGGGTAGATGCGCAGGCTCGATGAGCGGCTCGGCACACAACAGAACCAGTCGCTCGGTCAGGTTGCGCAACTCGCGCACATTGCCAGGCCAGGAATATCCGCACAGGGTTTCCAGCGTGGCCGGAGCCAGGCGCACATCGGGCTTGTGATAGCGATGCCGGTACATGGCCAGAAAATATTCGGCCAGGGGCGGGATGTCATCAATGCGCTCGCGCAGCGGGGGCAGGGTTACGGGAATCACGTTCAGCCGATAGTACAGGTCGGCCCGAAACTCTCCGCCCACCACCATTCGATGCAGCACCCTGTTCGTGGCGGCGACGATGCGGGCATCGAAAGGCTGGGTTTTCTCACCACCGAGGCGCCGAAACGTCTTCTCTTCCAGGACGCGCAGGAAATCGACCTGATTGGGCGGGGGGATCTCGCCGACTTCATCCAAAAACAAGGTCCCGTCGGCGGCCAGCTCAAAGCTGCCCTTGCGCTGGCGTTGGGCGCCGGTGAAGGCCCCGGCTTCGTGCCCAAAAAATTTGTCCGCGAAAAGCTCGCCCTTGAGCACCCCGCAATTGACCGGAACAAAGGGCTTGGAGCGCCTCCCCGACAACTGATGCACCAGACGGGCGAAAAGCTCCTTGCCGGTTCCCGACTCACCGTAGACCAGAATGGTCGCATCGGATCCGGCCACCTGCGTGGCCAGCCGATACAGGTCGCGCATGGACCTCGATTGGATGACGAACTTGCCGAGCCCCTCCTCGTTCCCAAGCTCCAAGACCTCTGTTCCAGCGCTCATCGAAACTTGCGGCAATTTCTTGCCTTCCAGCGCACGGGCCTTGCCTGGTTTCGGTTTCCGAGCTTTTTCCTGATTTATCGCCATATCACGCACCTCGTTTTCAGCGCCTCTATTCCAGACCGGAAGCTCGAAATTTCCACCCGGACAAAGTCAGTTCTTGAGAAAAAAGGCACAATCTTGCCGATTGCGGCAATTTATTGCCGATTACCCCCTGCGGCGGAACTCGTCAACAGGCGATTCACCTGGGTTCCCGCTCTGGCACGCTCCTTGCCCTATAACCAATTTGAATGCGTTGTGCATAGTGGTACGGTACAAGTCATACAAGGAAACGTGTAAACGGGAGCGAAACAGGGATGAAACTGAATACGACGTGGATGCGAATTCTGGGAGGGGCTGGACTGGCTTCACTCCTGTTGGTCACTTTGGCATGGGCAAACAACGATACGGACATGGCCGCGCAAGTTGCCGAACAGATGGCGCAGGCCACAGGATCCACCTCGATCCTGCCCTGGTGGGCATGGCCGACCATCTTACTCTTTTTCTGCTTTGTCATGGGCGTTATCGCCGTACTGGCGGGCGTTGGCGGGGCTGTTCTTTTCGTGCCCCTGGTCAGTGGCTTTTTTCCCTTTCATCTGGATTTCGTGCGCGGAACCGGCCTCCTGGTCGCCCTGGCCGGAGCCCTGGCCGCAGGTCCCGGTTTGCTCAAACGCAACCTCGCCAGTCTACGCCTGGCCCTGCCCGTCGCGCTCATCGCGTCAACCTGCTCCATCGCAGGAGCCTTTCTCGGTTTGGCATTGCCTGCGAATATCATCCAAATCTGTTTGGGCGGCACAATCATCTTCATCGCCGTGCTGCTGCTGACCTCTAAAAACACTGCCCGCCCCGTGGTCACCAAGCAGGATGCCCTGAGCCTGGCCTTGGGCATGAGCGGCGCCTATGTCGAACCCGCCACCGGTGAAATCATCGAATGGAAGACTCATCGCACCATTCCCGGCCTGCTGCTTTTCATCATCATCGGCTTGATGGCCGGCATGTTCGGCCTTGGCGCCGGCTGGGCCAACGTCCCAGTCCTGAACCTGCTCATGGGCGCGCCCCTCAAGGTTGCCGTCGGCACCAGCAAATTCCTGCTCTCCATCACCGACACGTCCGCCGCCTGGGTGTACCTGAACAAGGGCTGCGTCATCCCGCTCATGGCCATTCCCTCCATCATCGGCCTCATGATGGGCTCCTTTGTCGGCGTGCGCCTGCTCGCCAAGGCCAAACCGACCTTCATCCGCTACATGGTCATCGGCGTTCTGGCTTTCGCGGGCGGCAAGGCTCTGCTCAAAGGGCTGGGCATCTAACCTTATTTAGAATTCAAGGAGTAATGCTATGAATACACCGAATACAAATGCCCCCGCAGAACAGATTGCCTACGCCAACATCCTCTTCTACGGATGTTGGGGCGGATTGGCGCTCATGCTCATTACCTATTGCCTCTATGTTTTCGGCATCTTGGACCCCTACGTGCCCACGGAGATAGTCACCAAATCCTGGTCACGGCCCGTGCAGGAATACCTCTCGGAAAACAACGTGCCCGTAGGCTGGGGTTGGGCGACCCTGCTTGCCAAAGGCGACTTCCTCAACTTCGTGGGAATCGCGCTGCTGGCCAGCTTGACCGTTGTTGGCTACATTCCTCTCGTTTTTGCCTATTTGAAAAAGAAAGACATGCCCTTCGCCCTCATCTGCATTGCTGAAATCGTGGTCCTCTGTGTCGCCGCGTCCGGCATCTTTGGAAGCGGCGGACATTAAGGGAGAATCAGGTGCTCAAACGGATTGAAGAACTCATCGGTAGCGAGTGTCCAGATCTTCCGGGGCTCCTCGACGGGCTTCCCATGGGCGTCGTCCTCCTGGACGACGCGGGCCGCATCCTCATGCTCAACAGGGCTCTTGAAGCCCTGACCGGCTACAGCCGGGAGGAAGTGCGCGGACTGCCCTGCCGGCATGTCCTGCGCAGCAGAGCCTGCGTCCAGGGCTGCCCTCACGGGCGCGAGGATGGTCCGGGAACCGGCATCGAGACCGATTGCATCAATCGTCACCGCCGAAAAATTCCCGTGCGCATCACCCCGGTGCGCGTAACGGACGGCAACGACCGTCCCATCTGCATTCTTGATGTGGTCGAAGACCTGACCGCCCTGAGGGAAATTGAAGCCCGCCTGTCCCAGGCCACTGGACAGGGGCAGATCGTTGGCCGTAGCCCGGCCATGGAAAAACTCCTGCGCCTCGTGCCGGTCATCGCCCAACACGATTCCCCGGTGCTGATCACCGGTGAAACCGGCACGGGCAAGGATCTTTTGGCCGAATCGGTGCACAAGGCCTCGCCCAGATCGCGCGAGCCTTTTGTGCGCTTCAGCTGCGGCCCCATGCCTTCGGAACTCCTCGACGCCGAACTTTTCGGACGCATGCAGGGCGATGCCGGAAGCCTCAAGCCCGGCCGATTCCAGCAAGCCGACGGTGGAACGCTGTATTTATCCGAAATAGCGGACCTGCCCCTGTCTCAACAAAGCAGAATCGTCCGCTTCCTGGACGAAGGCACGGTTCTGCCTGTTGGCGCGGACAAGCCCGTGCGGGTCAATGTCCGGCTCATGGGCTCCTCGGCCGAAGCCCCGGAAAAACTGGTTCAGGACGGCCGCCTGCGCGAGGACCTTTTCCACCGCATTTCCGCCATCCGCCTGCACCTGCCCCGACTCAAGGATCGCGGGGAAGATCTGGGGTTTTTGCTGCACCATTTTCTTGGACACTATGCCACCCGCTTCAAGAAAAACATCACCGGCGTCAGTCCCAAAGCCCTGCGCCTGATCTGCAACCATGATTTTCCGGGCAACGTCCGGGAACTCAAAAACATCATGGAATTCGCGGCCATGGTGTGCATCGGCGACAAGATCCGAACCGAGCATCTGCCTGGGCATTTGCCGGGTATCCTTGACGCCGACCCTGCCCCACGATCTGCCGCGACAGGCCGCAAGACAAGTCGCAAGCACGCAGAGGAGCGATAGTCATGGAACGCCGCGTGTTGATCACCATCGCCAAAGACGAAATCGCGCCCCGCTTTGATCTGACGACCGAAGCGCTGCTGCTGAACATTTCCGAGACTGGAGAAATCGTCCGGCGCAAATCCTTTCTCCTGGCCCACGCCTCGGGGGACGACCTCTGCGACCTGGCCCTGTCGCGCGACATCGGCACCATCGTGTGCGGAGGCATCGAGGACGAGTACTATCACTATCTTCGTTGGAAGCGTATTGACGTCATTGACTCGGTCATGGGACCTATCGAGAATGTTGTGGCCCGACTTGCCGCAGGCAATCTCAAGGCCGGGGACATTCTTTATGACCAGACGGAGTCAGCATGAAGAGCATTCTGTCCAATACGGTGAAGTCCATAACGTCCGACCTGACCACGCAGATCAATTCACCCCAACGCTACCAGTTGCTGCGGCGCAAAATCGTTTCCCTCATGGCCCTGGTCACCCTCCTGCCGCTCCTGTCCCTGGCCGGGATCAACTACTACGAGCACCAGAACACCATGGCCGCCGAAATTCAGGCGCCCTTACGCGTACTGGTGGGTAAGGCCAAGCATTCCTTTGAACTGTTCCTGGCCGAACGAACCTCGGCCGTGAGCTTCATTGCCTCGGCCTATACCCCGGCAGAACTCTCCAACGACGCGAACCTGCAACGCATTTTTCAAGTCATGCGCCGCGAATTCACCGGATTTGTGGATCTGGGACTTATCGATGCGGCCGGCAATCAGGTCAGCTACGCGGGCCCCTATGACCTCAAGGGCCTCAACTACACCGAGCAGGCCTGGTTCCATCAGGTTCAGTTCAAAGGCACATACATCAGCAACGTTTTCCTGGGTTTCCGCAAATTTCCCCATGTCGTCATCGCAGTGCGGCACACTACGGAAAACGGACAATCCTGGGTGCTGCGGGCCACGCTCGACACCATGCATTTCGACCGCATCATCGGGGCCATGGGCCTCGAACCCGGCAGCGACGCATTTCTCGTCAACCGCGTCGGCGTGCTGCAAACCGAATCGCGCCGCTATGGTAACGTTCTGGACCCACTGCCTTTTGCCCTGCCGCCCACCAATTTCGAATCCAATGTCCAGGCGCTGCGCGATTCCCAAGACCGGGACATTTTCCTGGCCTCGGCCTTCATCGCGAACACCGATTTCGCCCTCGCCGCCATCAAGCCCAAACCCACGGCGTTCAGCACCTGGTACTCGGTCCGGGCGGATCTGCTCTTCATCTTCGTGACCGGCGTCATCGCCATATTCATGGTCGTTTACCGCCTGACCAGCGAGCTCATAAAACGCCTGCAGGAAAACGACGAGCAACGCATGGGCGCTATCCATCAGATGGAGCATTCCCAGAAATTGTCCTCCATCGGCCGCCTGGCCGCGGGGGTAGCCCACGAGATCAACAATCCCCTGGCGATCATCAATGAAAAGGCCGGGCTGATGCGCGACATCCTGGGAATGCGTCCGGACTTTCCCGACAAGGACAAATTCTCCAAGCAAATCGAGGCCATCCTCAGATCCGTGGATCGCTGCAAAGGCATCACCCACCGCATGCTCGGCTTCGCCAAACGCATGGATGTCAAGATTGAGATTCTGGATTTGAATGCCGTGCTGGAGGAAACCCTGGGCTTTTTGGAACGCGAGGCCCAGTACCGCAATGTGGAACTGAGGCGCAATTTGGCCTCGAATCTGCCCAGCATCCCCACCGATCATGGCCAGATCCAGCAAGTCTTCCTGAATATCCTGAACAACGCACTGGCCGCGGTTCCCGATGGCGGCCGTATTGTCATGACCAGCTGGGACGCGGATGAGCATTTCGTGGCCATATCGGTCGAAGACAACGGCTGCGGCATGTCCGAGGAAACGGCCAAAAACATGTTCGAACCCTTCTTCACCACCAAGAAGGAAAAGGGCACCGGCCTTGGCATGTCCATCACCTATGGCATCGTCAAGCGCCTGGGTGGAGAAATCAAGGTCAAGAGCACATTGAACGAGGGCACGACTATGACCATTTTGCTGCCCAAACAATCCACGGAAGGACAATCATGAATATGCACACGTGGAACATACTGCTGGTCGATGACGAAATCGAATTCATCAGCACATTGGCCGAACGGCTGGAACTTCGCGGGATCAATGCCCGAGTCACCTATGACGGGGAATCCGCTCTCAAGGCGGTGGCGGAAAAAGAACCGCAGGCCATGGTCCTTGACGTCATGATGCCGGGCATGAGGGGGCTCGACGTACTGCAGCGGGTCAAGGAAGAACACCCCAACGTGCGGGTCATCCTGCTCACAGGGCAAGGCAATAATCGCGACGGAATCGAAGGGATGCGTTACGGAGCCTTCGCATATTTGACGAAGCCCCTGGATCTGGAAGAACTCATCCAGACTTTGAGCGAGGCGATCAACTCTCATGAAGGATCTCCAAATGCCTAAAATAGCGCAAGAAGCTCGCTTCATGGGTTCTGTTACGGCCGTGACGATGCACGAAATGCAAAACATCCTGGCCATTATCCGCGAGTCCGCCGGTCTCATGGGTGACATCCTGCGGGTCAATGCCAGAATCGACTTCAAGCATCGGCCGAACATGGAACGAACCCTGGAACTCATCACCTCCCAAGTGGATCGAGGCAAAAGTCTGCTCGATGCGACCAGCAAGATGGCCCATTCTCCGGATGATGATGTGCTCGAAGGTTGCGACGTGGCCATCTATGCCCGCACCGTGGCGCTCTTGTCCGAAAGGATGGTGCGCCTCAAAGGATGCTCCATCAACTTCACTCCCGCATCGGCCTCCATGCCGATTGCCGTGGGCGCCCTGCACGTACTCATGACGGGACACAAGGCTGTGCAGTGGGCCGTGGGCAAAGGGATCAAGGACGGCGTGGTCCGCATGGATCTCGATACGGAATCGAATTTTCATGTCATGAACATTTATCCGCCAGCGGGCGTACATCCCGATTTGTCCGATGTTCCGAGGCTGGGAGCCTTGCTGGAGAAAGGCCGTGTGGAGTGGGACGGAGCCCGATTGCGCATTTTTCTACCCGTACGCGGCCAGGATTGAACGCCATGGATGCTCTCAACATTCTGCTCGTCGATGATGAAGAAGCCTTTGTGACCACGTTGCAGGAACGATTGGAACTGCGCGGGTACTCTCCCAGGGTGGCTCTGAACGGCCAGACAGCGCTGGATATGATCGCGATGGACCCACCGGACGTGGTGATCCTTGATTTGCGCATGCCAGGCTTAAGCGGGATCGAGGTTTTGCGCCGCATTCGCCAGCAATGGCCGGGCTTGCCCGTGATCATGCTCAGCGGGCATGGTTCGGATCAGGATTTTGAAGCCTGCATCGGCCTTGGGGCTGCCTTATACCACAAGAAACCCTTGGATATCGACGTGCTCCTGGACAGCATCCGCGCCGTGACCCAGGGCAGCGCCTCTCCTCGGTAGGCAGATATGGTCCATGTACTGGTGGTTGATGACGAGCGCGATTTTGCCGACCTGCTGTCCGAGCGTCTTCGCACCCGGGGCATGGATGTCGACACCGCCTACAGCGGCCAGGAAGCGCTGGACATGGCTCGAACCCTGGCCCCCGAGGTCGTCGTGCTGGACATCACCATGCCGGGAATGAGCGGCTTGGAAACCCTGGACGCCCTGAAGGCCGAAAGACCTGCCCCGGAGGTCATCCTGCTCACGGCGGATTCGACCCTGGACACGGCCGTGGCCGGCATGAAGGGTGGGGCCATGGACTACCTGATCAAGCCGGCGGACATCGACACGCTGATTTCCGCCATCGGCGAGGCCGAGGGCAGGCGGATGGAAGCCTTCTCCCGGCAGCGCATGACCGAAACCGCGAAGCTGGCCGCACTCGGCGAATTGGCCACGGGCGTGGCTCATGAGATCAACAACCCCCTGCAGGTCGTGCTCAATGAATCCGGCTGGATCGAGGAAAACCTGTTTGAATCAGCTATCGAGGAAGCTCGGCGCATCGAAATCCTGGCGTCTCTCGATCTGATCCGGCAGCAGGCGCAGCGATGCAAAGGCATCACGTCCAAGCTCCTGACCCTGCGCTGCGCCCTGGACAGGCATGGCGCGACCACGGACCTGCCCGGTCTGATCCGGATGCTGCTCAATGCCCGTCAGAACCGCATCATGACCCTGGGCATCCGGGTAGAAGAGCACTGGTCCCCGGACCTGCGCCAACTGCAGCTGCCCGCGACGGAATGGGAGCAGGTTCTGGCCAATATCATCGACAACGCCCTGGACGCATTGGAAGCCGCACGAATCGCGGGGACCATGACTCTTTCCGCACCGACACTGGCGCTGCGCGGAACCATCCGTAAAGAGGAACTGGTGCTCATGGTGCAGGACACAGGCTGCGGCATCGAGGGACACCTGCTGACACGAATTTTCGAACCTTTTTTCTCCACCAAGGAGGTGGGCAAAGGGATCGGATTGGGACTGGCAATTTGCCACGGCATTATCGAGGCCATGGGAGGAAGCATCTCCGTGCGCAGCAGCCCGGGGCACGGCTCGACCTTCACCATTAAGGCGCCCATGACCGTGCATGCGCGCAACGAACATAACAGGCCGGAAGATCCGGCATCTGCCAAGGAGGAATGAACATGAACAAGATGAAGCTGCTGATCGTGGACGACGAGAAGGATCTGTGCCGCATTCTCGCCGACCGCCTGAATATCCTGTACGGCATTTCCCCGGATGTCGCCCATACCGGCGACGACGCCCTGGAATTGGTCAAGAAGAAGAATTACGATGTCGTTGTTCTCGACATTGAAATGCCCGGTATCGACGGCATTGAAACCCTGAAGCGCATCAAGGAAATCAATTCCAAGATCCAGGTCGTTCTTTTCACCGGACACGGCAGCGAAGAAACCCGCCGCCTGGCCGAAGTCATGGGTGCGTTCAGCTATGTGGACAAGATCGACGGTCTGCCCAAGCTGGCTCCCATGATCGAAGGCGCCTTCCGTCTGCGCAAGGTGCTCGAAGACACCTACGCCGATGCGGCCATGAACGAATACAACTGATTTTTTGTTCCGCGTTTGAGATAAAAAAAGGGGACGATCGCACAGGATCACCCCCTTTTTTTATCATTTTCGCAATAAATTCGGAATTATCCCAGCCCCAGCAACAGGCAGAGCCTGTCCATGGCCTTGACCCCGTGCTCGCGTCCGGGCGTGGCCGGCACGGCGCAGAGCACGCCCAGTCCCTCGCTGTCTTCGTGGAACGCATTCTCGTCCATGTCCGTGACGACCACGGTGTTGAGCATGGCGTTCACGCGCAACAGATCCATCAGAAAAGTTTTATAGTCCATCCCCGGCATCATCGCGTCCAGGACGATGAGCTGCCACGGCGGATTCGTCGCCCTGCTCAAAACATGAGCGGCATTCTTCGTCCATTCGACATCGTTCCCCAATCCCTGCGCGAAATCGTGCAACGATTCATTCCGGTCAGTGACAATGACCACGTGCATGTCGGCCTCCTACAGGCGTCGTGAAAAAGGCCGGACGGTCTCCATCGGCAAAACCGCCCGACCAGTGAGGATGGCTAGTGTCCGCCGCCGCAGGTGTATTCCTGGGTAAATTTGACCAGGGCGCCCTTCAGGAGCGCTTCAACGGCCGTACCCACGCTCGGCGCGCCGGCGCCGTAAAAGACATCGATGCCGACCTGATTGAAACCCATGAGCGGACGCATGCCCATGCCGCCGGCAATGAGCTGATTGACACCGTTCTGGGCCAGATGATTGACCGGGGCCATGCAGCCGCCCTGTTCATGGGGGACGTTGGGCAACGTGCTGACCTGAGACACAACACCATTTTCAACGTCGATGATGGTGTAAAGATCACAGTGACCAAAGTGGGCACCGACTTCCGCTTCAAGTCCGCCGGGAAGAGCCGAGGGGACTGCAATTCTAACATTTTCCATGACCATGATTCTCCTTGTTCCGTACACTTATGATTTTAAAAGATCCGTAATCGCTTGCCATGCTTGACGAACTTGCGTGCCAATCTCACTGTCCGGACCTTCGGTCACAGCCTGGCGCCGCACCATGGCTTCGGTGACCGCCGTGTCGTGGGACAACAGCGCCGCCAACGTATACCCTTTTTCCGAACACAACGCACCAATTCGACTTGTTTGCTCTGGATTAAGATCGTGCTTGTTGACCACGACGGCAACCTTGGTTCGAAAATGATCGCACAGACTGGCCACCCTCTCCAGATCGTGCACGCCCGACGGAGTGGGTTCGGTCACGACCACGGCCAGATCCGTCTGCGAGAGGGAGGCGATGACCGGACAGCCGATACCCGGCGCGCCATCGCACAAGATAAGCTCAAGCCCGCGCTCTTCGGCGAGCACCCGGGCTTCCTTCTTCAGGCGCGAAACCAGGAGGCCCGAGTTTTCCTGTCCGGGGAAAAGCTGTGCATGCACCATCGGGCCGAACCGCGTCTGGCTCAAGTAATGCTGCCCGCAATGCCTGGGGGGAAAGTCTATGGCCTGTTCCGGGCAAAAAGCCACGCAGACCTTGCACCCTTCGCACAGCAGTGGGGCAATGCGGAAAACACCGTCCTTCTCGTCGATGGCACCGTAACGACACATGGACGCGCAAAGACCGCATCCCACGCATTTCTGAGGGTCAATGACCGCCTCGTGTCCGGAAATGAAAGCCTCGTCACGGATGATGGTGGGGTCAAGCAGGAGATGCAGATCCGGTGCGTCCACATCAAGGTCACAGATCACCTTGCTCTCGGCCAAATGGGCGAATGCCGCAGTCAGAGAAGTCTTTCCCGTGCCGCCTTTGCCGCTGATCACAACTACCTCACGCATGCACGACCTCCTTGGCCAGCTGCCGCAAGTCCCGGCCCAGCTTGGAAAACAGCTCGCCCAGATCCGCATCCAGTTCGGCCAGGATAAATCCCTTGGAATAATGCTCCGCAATGTCGCGGCGGTAGGGAATTTCAGCCAGAATCGGCAGGTTTTGGGCCGCGCAGAATTCATAGACACGATTATCCCCGAGCCCTGCCCGGTTGATGACTACGGCGATGGGCTTCTCATACGGCGAGAAGGCTTCCCAGGCCAACTTGAAATCATGGAAGCCGAATGGAGTGGGTTCAGTGACCAAAACGATGACATCGCTGTCGGCGACCGCGCTCATGGCCGGACAACTCACGCCGGGAGGGGCGTCAACAAGCACATCCATGGACTGCTCCGCGCTCTCGGCCCGCATGCACGAACGCACGTACCGCATGAGCGGCGGGCTCATGGCCTCGCCAACGCGCAGCCGCCCGGTCAGGCATGGCAGCGTCGCACGGGAAACGCCCCGCTCCATGACCCCGAGCTCACGCGTTCCCACACTGATGGCACCCTCGGGGCAGATGGCCATGCAGCCGCCGCACCCATGACACATCTCCGGAAAGGTCATGATGGCCTTGCCCATGACCGCGATGGCCTTGAACTGGCACAGCTCGGCGCACTTGCGGCAATATGTGCATTTGCTCTCGTCCACCACAGGGACTTCGAGAGTCACGATTTCCGTGCCTGTTATTTCAGGTTTCAGGAACAAATGAAGATTGGGTTCTTCCACGTCCAGATCAACGGCCATCAAAGGCCGGGACCACGTCACGGCCAGAGAGGCCGTGACCGTGGTCTTGCCTGTGCCGCCCTTTCCGCTGGCAACCGAAACGATCATGATGACACCCTATCTGTTTGGAGAGTCGGTGAATTCAACCTTGCCCGCCTTGTATGCTTCCACCGCATCGGCCACTGTGCCACCGTTCATATTGTGACCTATCTTCACGCCTCCACCCTTGAGGGCTGAAAAAGCCTTGGGGCCAACGCTCCCGGTCAAGAGCACAGATGCTCCGGCGTTGATGATATTTTCAGCGGCCTGGATGCCGGCCCCATGCGACAGGGTCTGGGAACCGCCATTGTCGATGTACGTGGATTCCATGGTCTCAAGATCGACGACGACGAATCCCGCGGCGCGGCCAAAACGCGGATCAACGCGGTCAGTCATGTTCGGGCCTTCACTGGTTATGGCTATCTTGGTCATGCTAAGCTCCTTCCTGCGGGCCGACACACGGTCCGGATACAGTTGTAAACACGGTTTGTTGGCATCATGGGCGATGTGCAGAGCCAACCCATCCACAAGCGCCTTGGCCACGACACGCCGGGCATCTCCAAGGATGCGGCCGAACGTGTGCCGTGATACATGCATGCGCTCGGCACCTTCCTCCATGCTCAGACCCTGATAGTCGGACAGACGCAAGGCTTCAAAGCCATCCATGGTCAAATAGACTTCCGTCAGTTCGCGCAGGGGAATTCCCTGTGGTTTGAAAAAGGACGCCTTGGGGCATCCTTCGATGCGGCGGCATTTCCTGGGTCGTGGCATGGCTACTCCGTTTTGCTCAAACGAGCATTTATGCCTGTGATTTTTCCTTGTCAATCCCTGCCGGAACCGGTTCCGAAACCGCGGGATCGCTCACGCAAGATCCATCTCGACGCTTGCGACCCAAACCAAGCCCGGCCTGACCTCCGGCTACGCCTCCTGAACCAACACCCGGGCCCTGCTTGCGACATCCGCCCTGTCCCCGACCGCCCTGGCCTCCGCCACCCTGGCCTCGACCACCTCTCCCACCCTGTCCGCCTTGTCCTGTACGTCCTGGCATGATATACCTCCTTGTTTCCGCCCCGCTTCCCTGGCGCAATCTTGTGTGCGCCGGCAATACGGAGCCATGTTTTGTTCTTTATTTCCACTTGTCGCCGTATGCTCCCCGTCCACCTCGATCCGGATGGCCCATCCTCGCGACAAGGCCCGCGCCACCTGGGTGCGCGCCTCGGCCAAGATGCGGCACAAGGTGGGGCGGGAGACCTGCATCAAAGCAGCGGCCTCTTCCTGGCTCAGGCCCTCGCCGTCCACCAGGCGCATCGCCTCGAACCCGTCCAGACCGAGTACGACGCCGTAGAGCTGTCCCATGGGCACCCCCTGCGGCTTAAAAACCGTCACCGCAGGCACATCGGCCACAATCCTGCATTTTCTTCTGCGTCCCACGAGTCCTCCATATTATGAACTTATGTTCAAAATAATACTCACATTTCCATCTGTCAACCGATGCACGTTTTTTTGTTGCCACTTATTTTGCTTCTGCAACTTTAATTGCATTTAGTTTTCCCCACGCACACGACCTTCCAAGGACGCATCACTCACTTTTGTCAATATTTGTTGCAAAGATGTCTTGCGCCAGTCAACGAGCCTTCCCCGAAGCGACTGGAGCCCACCGCTGCCCAAACGGAAAATATAAAACTCAACATCTTGAATTTAGATAGTAAATATAAAAAATAATACCCCGACGTAAAACATGGGCCCGGACAAAGTTGTTCTGGCACGATCCTTCCTTAAGCACCTCACAACCTGTTCACCCCGAGAAAAGGAGCAACCATGTTTGTAGGGCTCAAGATGCTCAAGAATTTCATCGCCATGCCACCCGATGCCCTGGTCGAGGACGCGCAACGACTCATGGACGAGCAGCAACTCTGGATGCTGTTCGTGGTCAAGGACGGCAAGCTGGTGGGCTACGTGCGCACGGAGGACATCAGCGCGGCCATGCCCTCGCTCATGACCGGCCTGGACAAGCATGAACTCAACTATCTGCTCTCCAAACTGACCGTCGACCGAATCATGCGCAAGGACATGATCTCCGTCGCTCCGGAAGCGGAAATCGAAGCCGCCGCCATGCTCATGCACGCCAAAAACCTGGCCGGCCTCGCCGTGGTCAACCCGGACGGCGACCTCATCGGCTACATCAACCGCACGGTCATGCTCGAAGTGCTGGCCGAGGAAATGGGCTATGGCCAGGGCGGCTCGCGCATCGTCTTCGAAGTCGTGGACCGGCCAGGCGTGTTGAAGGAAGTTTCGGGCATCATCGACGACCTCGGCTATTCCATCATCTCCACCGGCACCTTCACCCACCAGGACCGGCGCATGGTCGTCATCCGCGTGGACACTCCCAACCCGTCATCCATTGCCGCAGCCCTGCAGAAAGCCGGTTACGACGTGGTCGGACCCGAGGATTTCAAGCATGAGTGGCAGTAGTCCCCTGCTCGCGGTGCAGGAGGTCAGCCTAACCTTCAAGAATGTGGCCGCCCTGTCCAGGGTGTCGTGCAGCGTACAAAAGGGCAGCATCACCTCGCTCATCGGCCCCAACGGCGCGGGCAAGACCAGCATGCTCAACTGCATTTCCGGCCGTTACACCCCGACCAAGGGCACGATTCGCATGGGTGACCGTGAACTCTCCGGCGTGCCCGCGCACAAACGCACTGGCTTCGGCCTGGCCCGCACCTTCCAGAACATCGCCTTGTTCCGGGGCCTCTCGGTCCTCGACAACCTCATGGTCGGGCGTCATTCCCGCCTGGATTACGGGCTGCTGGCCTCCATCTTCTACCTCGGCAAGGCCCGCGCCGAAGAGGATCGCCATCGGCTGCGCGTGGAAGAGATCATCGATTTTCTGAACCTCTCCCCCTACCGTCACCAGATTGCCGGACACCTGCCCTACGGAGTGCAGAAGAAAGTCGAACTGGGCCGCGCCCTGGCCGCCGAACCCGAACTGCTCCTGCTCGACGAGCCCATGGCGGGCATGAACCTGGAAGAGACCGAGGACATGGCCCGCTCCATCCTCGACATCAACGAAGAGTGGGGCGTGACCGTCTTTCTGGTCGAACACGACATGGGCGTGGTCATGGACCTCTCGGACCATGTCGTCGTGCTCGACTTCGGCCGGGTTCTGGCCAGCGGAACGCCCGAAGCCATCCAAACCAATCCCAAGGTCATCAGCGCCTATCTCGGCGATGAAGACGGCCTCTACAAGGGACGCTAAATGACCGCGCAGTACGAAACCACTCTTCCCAGACTCCTTCTCGACAACAGCCGCAACCGACCCGGCCGTACCGCCCTGCGCGAAAAAAACCTCGGCATATGGCAACCCTATTCCTATACCCAGTACTGGAACATCACCGCCGAATTCGGCGCCGGGCTCAAAACCCTGGGCCTGGGACGGGGGGACATCATCGTCATCATCGGCGACAACCGTCCCGAATGGCTCTGGGCGCAGCTGGCCATCCAGGGTCTGGGCGGCGTTTCCCTCGGGCTGTATCAGGATTCACCGGGGGAAGAGATCGGCTACGTGTTCGAGCTGTCGAAGGCCCGCCTGGTGGTGGCCGAGGATCAGGAACAGGTCGACAAAATCCTGTCCATTCGAGACTCCCTGCCCCTCCTCGAATACATCATCTATCACGACTCCAAGGGCCTGGTCGGGTACGACGCGCCGGGGCTCAAATCCTTCGACGAGATTCGCGCGCTGGGCAAAGACCGGGCGCACGAATTTAAGACATGGATAGAGAGCGTCTCCCCGGATGACACGGCGCTCATCGCCACCACCTCCGGGTCCACCGGACGGCCCAAACTGGCCATGCTCTCGCACAGGAATCTCCTGTCCATGGCCTGGAACCTCGGCCTGTCCGACCCCAAGCGCGACACCGACGAGTTCGTGTCCTTCCTGCCCCTGGCCTGGATGGGCGAGCAGATGATGGCCGTGTCCTCGGCCCTGCTGTTCGGATTCTGCGTCAATTTCCCCGAAGAGCCCGACACCGTGCAGGAGAACATCCGCGAGATCGGGCCGCACCTCATCTTCTCGCCGCCACGGGTCTGGGAGAACATGGCCGCCAAGGTCCGGGTGCGGATCATGGAGACCACCCGCTTCAAGCGCTTTCTCTTCAATGTCTTCATGCCCATCGGGCTCAAATATGCGGGCGTGATCCTGCGCGGCGAAACTCCTTCGGCAGGCCTGCGCATGGCCAATAAACTGGCCGACTGGGGCCTCTTCCGGGCGCTGCGGGACCGGCTCGGCTTCTCGCGCATCCGCTCCGCGTCCACGGGCGGAGCCCCCTTGGGACCCGACACCTTCACCTTTTTTCACGCCATGGGCGTGAACCTCAAACAGATTTACGGCCAGACCGAGATCGCGGGCATCTCCTGCATCCACCGCGATCACGCGGTCAGCTTCGAGTCCGTGGGCGAGCCCATCACCGGGACCGAGATCCGCATCTCCGAGGACGGCGAGATCCTGTCCAGAAGCGCCGCCGTGTTCAAAGGCTACCTCGGCAACGATGCCGCCACCGCCGAGACCATCACCGACGGCTGGCTGCGTTCGGGCGACGCCGGGTTCTTCAAGGACAACGGTCAGCTGGTCATCATCGACCGCCTCTCCGACGTCATGACCACGGGCAAGGGCGTGCGTTTCTCGCCGCAGTTCATCGAGAACAAGCTCAAGTTCTCGACCTATGTGCAGGAAGCCGTGGTCCTCGGACACGAGCGCGAGTTCATCACCGCCATCATCTGCCTGGATGGCGACATCGCCGGCCGCTGGGCCGAGTCCAAGGGGCTGACCTACACCACCTACCAGGATCTGGCGGCCAAGCCCGAGCTCTACGACCTGATCGAGTCCGAAATCCGGGCCATCAACCCCTCCCTGCAGCCCGGCACCGAGGTGATGCGCTTCGCCCTGCTCTTCAAGGAACTCGACGCCGACGACGGCGAACTGACCCGCACCAGGAAGATCCGGCGCAAGGTCATAAATGAGCGCTACGAGGAGCTGATCCGCGCGCTGTACGACGGCACGGACAACACGGACCTGTGCATCGCCATCACCTACCAGGACGGCTCGCACCGCGAGATGACGGGCGCCATCTGCATCCGCGACGTTACGGCTGGAGGAATGGCATGATGGAGGCGAGGATGGAAACGGAACTGTTCGGAAGATGGATCCCCGCCTTCGCGGGGATGACTCGGTGGATTGTCCGTGGACCGCGCTTTCTGGTTCCGGAGTCGGCATGCCCGCCTTGCCTTGATGTCATTCCCGCGAAGGCGGGAATCCATGCCTTTCACGCATTCCAGAGACTCTGGAACGAAAACGCCGCCCACGGCAACAACCCATAAGGTCATTTATGGAATACTATCTCCAACTCATCATCAACGGCCTGGTGGTCGGCTCCATCTACAGCTTGGTGGCGCTGGGCTTTGTCATCATTTTCAAGGCCACCAAGGTCGTCAATTTCGCCCAGGGCGAGCTGGTCATGGTCGGCGCCTATGTCTGCTTCGCCTTGACCGTACAGTACCAGCTGCCCTTCGCGCTCTCCTTCCTCCTGACCCTGGTCTTCTCCATTGTCCTGGCCATCCTCGTGGAGCGCCTGATCCTGCGGCCGCTCATCGGAGAGCCCATCATCTCCGTCATCATGGTCACCATCGGGCTCTCGTCCATGCTCAAATCCTTCGTACAGATGACCTGGGGCACCCAGATCCAGGTCTTTCCGCCCATCCTGCCCCAGGAGCCCTACATGCTCATGGGGCTGCCCATCGCCCCGGTGTACATCGCCGCCTTCGGCCTTTCGCTGCTGCTTTTCGGAGTCTTCACCCTCTTCTTCAAATATTCGTCCCTGGGGATCGCCATGCGGGCCACGGCCTTCGACCAGCAGGCGGCACAGTCCATGGGCATCGGCATCAAATCCATCTTCGCCCTGTCGTGGTGCATCGCGGCCGTGGTTTCGAGCATCGGCGGCATCATCCTCGGCAATATCAACGGCATCAACGCCCAGCTCGGGCATCTGGGCCTCAAGGTCTTCCCGGCCGTGATCCTGGGGGGCCTCGATAGCCTCATCGGCGCGGCCCTGGGCGGGCTCATCATCGGAGTGCTCGAAAACATCTGTGAGGGCGCGGCCAAGGACCTCTTTAACCTTGGCGGATTCAAGGAGGTGGCCTCCTTTGCGATCCTGGTGGTCATCCTCATGATCAAGCCCTACGGACTGTTCGGAACCAAGGAGATTGAACGGGTATGAGCATGCACAAATGCGGACTCTTCTATACGACCTACGCCCGCGAGGACGGACTGTTTCCCTCGAAGTTCCAGAAAATCTGCCTGATCCTTTTTTTCGCGGCCCTTTTGGCCTGTCCGCAGTTTCTGGACTCCTACGTCATGTCCATCCTGAACCTGATCCTCATCGCGGTCATCGGGGCGGTGTCCCTGAACCTGTTGACCGGCGTCTGCGGCCAGATGTCGCTCGGGCATGGGGCCTTTGTCGGCGTGGGGGCCTACGGCGCGGCGGTGCTGTCCAACCTGGGCATTCCCTTTTTCCCGGCCCTGCTCGGCGGAGGCGCGGTGGCGGCCATGGTGGGCATGATCTTCGGCATCCCGTCGCTGCGCCTCAAGGGCATCTATCTGGCCATCTCCACCCTGGCCGCCCAGCTCATCCTTGAATATGTCTTTCTGCACGCAGGCAGCCTGACCGGCGGGGCCAACGGTCTGCCCGTGAACGCCCCGGAGATTCTGGGCTATGCCTTTGATACGGATTCCAAGATCTTCTATCTCATCCTTTTCGTCGCGGTCCTGTGCGTCCTGGTCGTTACCAACGTGATCCGAACACGCCCTGGGCGGGCCTTCGTGGCCATCCGCGACTACCACCAGTCCGCCGAGAACGTGGGCGTGAACCTGTTCGCCTTCAAGCTGCAGGCCTTCGGCCTGAGCTCCTTTCTGGCGGGCATCGCCGGGGGGCTGTGGGCCCACTACACCATGTACATCACCCCGGAGCAGTTCTCCATGGGGCTGTCCATCAGCTATCTGGCCATGATCATCATCGGCGGCATGGGCTCGGTGCTGGGTTCCATCTTCGGGGCAATCTTCATCACCCTGCTCCCTGAAATGCTGAACCTTCTGACCACTTCCCTGGGGGGCATCGCCCCTGACCTGAGCGCCATCATCGTGCCCATGAAGGAAGGGGTCTTCGGGCTCATGCTGGTGCTCTTTCTCATCTTCGAACCCGAAGGACTGGCCCGCAAATGGCGTCTGACCAAGGCCTATTGGAAACTGTTCCCCTTTGCATATTAACGGCCCGGCCATCTCGCCGGGGAAACCTTTTGCCGCATCCGGAGATACCATGAAAAAACTTCTTGTTCTGACCGTCCTGGCCCTGATCGCCAGTATCGGCACGGCCTCGGCCGCCTACAAGGTAGGCCTCCTGTCCGACCTGACCGGCCCCACATCCAGCGTCGGCACACCCTACGCCGAAGGCATCAAGGCCTATGTCGCATGGTTGAACGACAACGGCGGCATCGCCGGACAGCCCGTGGAGCTCATCCAGGTCGACTACGCCTACAATGTGCAGCAGGCCCTGGCCGCCTACAAACGCTTCACCTCCAGCGGCATCGTGGCCCTGCAGGGCTGGGGCACGGGCGACACCGAGGCGCTCGTCAAGTTCGTGGCCAAGGACCAAATCCCGGTCTTCTCCGCATCCTACTCCGCCCATCTGATGGACCCGACCAAGGCGCCCTACAACTTCACCGCGGCTCCCGACTATTCGACCCAGGGCCGGGCCGGGCTCAAGTATCTGCGCGAGTCCTGGAAAGAAGCCCGCGCCCCCAAACTGGCCTTCATTTTTCCCGACAACCCTTACGGCTCCGTGCCCATTCCGGCCATGAAGGAATATGCGGCCGAACTCGGCTTTGAGATCGTGGGCCAGGAAAACGTGGATTTGAAAGCCATCGACGCCACGCCGCAGCTCTTGAGTCTCAAGAAGGTCGAGCCCGACTTCGTCTGGACCGGCGGCACCACCCCGTCCACGGCCGTGATCATGAAGGACGCGCAGAAGCTCGGCATGAAATGCACCTTCCTGACCAACATCTGGAGCAGTGACGAGAACATCTTCAAGCTGGCCGGCGACGCGGCCAATGGACACTTCGGCCTGCAGGGCGGAGTCATTTACGGCCAGGACGTGCCCGGCATGAAAATCATTCGCGAAGTGACCAAGGACCAGCCGCAAATGACCCACTACGTGCGCGGCTTCGTCTCCGCCATGGTCATGTGCGAAGGCATGAAGATGGCCGCGGCCAAGGGTGAAGTGACCGGCGTGACCATCAAGGACGCTCTGGAAACCATGCGCGATTTCGATCCCCAGGGACTGGCCCCGGCCATCAGCTTCTTCGCCGACGACCACCGCCCGAACCTGTCCGTGAACATCACCGCCTTCAAGGGCGGCAAGCTTGAATTCGTCAAGACCGAGACCCTGGAACGCAAAAAGGAATGGCTGGGACATTAATTCCCCCGGCGAAGGGGCAAGGCGCGCCGCACAGTCGGGCCTTGCCCCTCCACCACGGCACACGACAATTTTGAACACCATCCCCGAGAAAAAACCGATGAACATCCTCCAAGTCATGAACCTGGAAGTGGTCTACAACGATGTGGTCCTGGTGTTGAAAGGCCTGTCCCTGGACGTGACCGCAGGCAGCATCACCACGCTCCTGGGCGCCAACGGCGCAGGGAAGTCCACCACTTTGAAAGCAATCTCCGGGCTCCTGGCCGGGGAGAACGGCAAGGTCACCTCCGGGTCCATTCTGTATGACGGAGCGGAAACCGTCCGCCTCGTCCCGGAAAAACTGGTCCGGGCCGGAGTCTTTCAGGTCATGGAAGGCCGCCGCATCTTCGAGGACCTGACCGTGGAGGAGAATCTGCGCTGCGGAGGCTACACCCAACCCGCGCGCCTTTTTGCGCACAACTCCGAAAAGGTGTACGCGTATTTCCCGAGACTCAAAGAGCGACGCACCCAACTGGCGGGCTACATGTCCGGAGGCGAGCAGCAGATGCTGGCCATCGGCCGGGCGGTCATGGCCAATCCCAAACTCCTGCTGCTCGACGAGCCCTCCCTGGGCCTGGCCCCGCTCCTGGTGGAGGAGATCTTCGACATCGTGCGCAGGATCAACAAGACCGAGGGCGTCAGCGTGCTGCTGGTGGAGCAGAACGCGCGCATGGCCCTGTCCCTGGCCGACTACGGCTACATCATGGAGAACGGCCGCATCGTCATGGACGGCAAGGGCGAGGATCTGCTGCGCAACCCGGACGTTCAGGAATTCTATCTTGGCCTTGGACACAGCGGAGAAAAACGCAGTTATCACGATGTGAAACATTACAGACGCCGCAAACGCTGGCTCGGCTGAGGGTGCATTGCAGCCATGCCGACGGCTCAATCCATCGCACGAATTTTGCAAACTTCTCCCAAACAACTCTTGATTGGAGCGTTCATGGACAGAACACAGGGCTATTATCACGACCTTGAAACCGAATCCGAGTCCGCAAGGGCGAACAGGCAGTGGCAATCCATCCAGGCCGTGGTTGCAAAGGCGTTGTCCTTCGAGGGAGAATTCCGGGAACGCCTTGCCTCGGCGGACATCGTGCCGGATGAAATCCGTACCCTGGACGACTACATCTCCATTCCGGTCCTGCACAAGAAAGACCTGTCCAGGTTGCAACGGGAAAAAGGGCTGTCCTGGTTTTTGTCCTGCGTGCCCGGCCACCTCTCACGCATCTACCAATCTCCCGGTCCCATCTACGATCCCGAAGGCAGCGGCCCGGATTACTGGGGCTGGACCGAGGCCTTTTATGCCGCGGGATTCCGCAAGGGTGATCTGGCTCAGATGACCTTCAGCTACCACCTCACCCCGGCCGGACTGATGCTCGAAGAGCCCCTGCGCACCCTGGGCTGCGGTGTGGTTCCGGCCGGGCCCGGCAATTCGGCCGTGCAGCTGCAGCTCCTGCAGGAGCTGCCCGTGACCGGCTTCGTGGGCATGACCAGTTTTCTCAAGTGCCTGGGTGAAAAGGCCGCGGAAAAGGGTCTCGATCCCAAAAAGGATTTCCGCTTGCAGGTCGGATTCGTAGCGGCCGAACGCCTGCCTGAAAGCCTGCGCACCGAAGTGCAGGACATGTTCGGTATGCTCATCCGCCAAGGCTACGGAACAGCCGACGTGGGCTGCATCGCCTACGAGTGCCAGGCGCTTGGCGGCATGCATCTCTCCAGCCGCTGTTTTGTGGAAATCTGCGATCCCGCCACGGGCATCCCCGTTCCGACGGGAGAACTCGGCGAAGTGGTGGTCACGCCCTTCACCCCGGACTATCCTCTGATCCGCCTGGCCACGGGAGATCTGTCCCGTCTGTCCGACACACCCTGCGCCTGCGGCCGCACATCCCCCAGGCTCCAGGGCATCCTCGGCCGAGTGGACGACACCGCCAAGGTCCGCGGCCAGTTCATCTATCCGTCCCAGGTGGCCCAGGTCATGAGGCGCTTTCCGCAGATTCTGCGCCATCAGGTGGTTGTAGGCAATGCCGACGGCAAGGAGAGCCTGACTCTGCGCATCGAAACGAACGGACCCGCCGACGCGGGAGTCGTAGGCGCGGCCTTTCAGGAAGTTATCAAATTGCGGCCGGCAGTGGTTGTCCTCGGCCTGGGGGAAACCATCCCCAATGGGGCGCCAGCCCTTGTTGACGAACGTAAATACGACTAGGGCGTGCATATGACCAAGTTTCCCACCTATCCGGTTTTGCTTGTGGACGATGAGGACACATGGCTGAGGTCCTTTTCCCTGGCTTTGAAATCCCACGGCATCGACAACATCATCTGTTGCCAGGACAGCACCAAGGTGCCCGAGATCCTGGCCACGACCGAGATCGAGGTCATGGCCGTGGATCTGGCCATGCCCGGCATGTCCGGGGAGGAACTGATCGACACGGTCACCGGCACCAACCCGGACATTCCCGTCCTGGTCATCACCGGCATGGGCCAGGTGGAAACGGCCGTGCAGTGCATCAAGCGCGGGGCCTTCGACTTCTTTGTAAAAACCAACGACAAGAGCAGCCTGGTCTCGGGCATCCGGCACGCCATCGAGATCCGCGAGCTCAAACGCGAGAACAGCAGCCTGCGCACCCGCTTCCTGCAGGACACCCTGGAGCATCCCGAGGCCTTTGCGCCCATCATTACCTGCTCCAAGGCCATGCGCTCCATTTTCCAGTACATCGAGGCCATCGCCCGCAGCACCCAGCCAGTGCTCATCACCGGGGAATCGGGGGTCGGCAAGGAGCTGGTGGCCAAGGTCATTCACAGCTTAAGCGGTCGTCAGGGTGAATTCGTGCCCGTCAACGTCGCGGGACTGGACGACAACATTTTTGCCGACACCCTGTTCGGACACAAGAAAGGGGCTTTTACCGGAGCCGACAGGGCCAGGCCGGGGCTGGTCGAAAACGCCAAGGCCGGCACCCTTTTTCTGGACGAGATCGGCGACCTGCCTTCGGCCTCCCAGGTCAAACTCCTGCGTCTGGTGCAGGAACGCGAATATCTGCCCATCGGCTCCGATGTGACCCGCAAGACCGATGCCCGCATCATCGCCGCCACCAACGTCGATCCCGAGAGCATGGGCGAACCGGAGCGCTTCCGCTCCGACCTGTATTATCGTCTGCGCGCCCACCATGTGCATGTGCCTCCCTTGCGCGAGCGCCGCGAAGATCTGCCCCTCCTGGTCGACCATTTCCTGCGCCAGGGCTGCCAGCATCGCAAACGGCCCGGAGTGCCTGCGGACCTGCTGTCCCTCCTCTCGGGCTACGCCTTTCCGGGCAACATCCGGGAGCTGCAGTTCCTCATCCTCGACGCCTTGAGCTGCTCCGGAGACGAGATGCTCGACATAGACCGCATCAGGTCCCATGTGGACAAGCATCCGCATGCCTCGCCCCACGTCCTGCCAGGCGAGGGGACACGCCTGCAGTTCGGACCGGAACTGCCCACCCTGAAGCACATTTGCACAGAACTCGTGCATGAGGCCATGCGCCGGACCGGAGGCAATCAGGCCATGGCTTCGAGCATGCTCGGCGTGTCGCGCCAGGCGTTGAACAAAAGGCTGAACAAGATCCGCCGCCACGAGGTTGTTGATTCATGACCGCGGGACGGGAGGATTTGCTGCACAGGCTGCGTGAACTGGAGCGCTCCAACCGCGCCCTGACGCGTGAGCTGCAGGACCTGCGCGCCCTGGTCGACACACCCCTCACTGTCATGCTTTTTTCCCTGGACCTGAACTACAACTACATCACCTTCAATCAGGCCCACCGCGAATTCGTCAAACACAACTGGAACCTGGACATCCATCCGGGCATGCACGTGTTCGACATCCTGGCCGACCCCGAGGAGCGCGCTGCGTCACGCCGCAATTTCGACCGGGTCCTGGCCGGCGAATCCTACATCCTGCGCCGCAAGTACCGCAAACCTAAAGGGGAAATCGGGTTCTACCAGAACACCTACGTACCCCTGCTGCGCGGAGGGGAAATTCTGGGGGCCGCCGTCTTCGCCCATGACATCACCGAGTGGAGCGAACGCGAGGAGGAAGGCAGAAAGTACCGGGCCATCTTTGAAAAGGCCCTGGAAGGAATCTACCGTTCCACGTCCGGCGGCCGCTTTCTGGAGGCCAACCGCGAGATGGTCCGCATCCTGGGCTACACGTCGCCCGAAGATCTCATGACCACGATCACGAACATCAGCCAGCAGCTCTATTGCGACCCGGAGGACCGGGAGCGGGTGTTCTCCATTCTGCGCCGGGACGGGGTGGTCAAAGATTTCGAGACGCGCATGCGCCGCAAGGACGGCAGCGAGATCTGGGTGGAATTCAACGCCAGGAGCGAAAAGGACGACCAGGGCCGCACGGTCTTCATCGAAGGCAAGCTGACGGACATAACGATCCGCAAGGAGGCCGAGCGCAAGGCCCAGTTGCGGGGGCAGAAGATGATCCAGGCGGACAAGATGTCATCCCTGGGCGTGCTGGTCGCGGGCGTGGCGCATGAGATCAACAACCCGAACAGCTTTTTGACCTTGAATCTTCCCCTGCTGCGCGATGTATGGGGCGACGCCCTGCACGTTCTGGACGAATATCAGGATGAACATGGGGATTTCGTGCTTGGCGGATTGGAATACTCGGAACTGAGACAGCAGATGCCCCTTCTCCTGCAGGGCATGATCGAGGGGTCGGAGCGGATCAAGAACATCGTTTCCCGACTCAAGGACTATTCGCGCCAGCGTCCCGAAGGAGAGCGCGAAAGCACGGACGTGAACAATGTCGTGGCCGGCGCGCTGGCTTTTGTGCGCCACAAGCTCAAAAACGCGGCTCCGAACTACCTGGTCCGGCTGGCCCCGGAGGGCCCTCTGGTGGAAGCGGATCCGCAACGGCTGATCCAGGTGCTCATCAACCTGCTGGTCAATGCGTGCGAAGCGGTGCCCGCCACGGGCGGCGAGATCACTGTGCACGTCCTGTCACGGTTCGGGGAGGATCAGGCCTGGGCCGGAGTGGAAGTGCGCGACAACGGCTGCGGCATCGACCCGCTCGACCTCAAATACATCCAGGACCCGTTCTTCACCACCAAACGTGAACAGGGCGGCACGGGCCTTGGGCTCTCCATTTCCTCGGCCATCATGCATGACCACGGGGGGCGGCTGGAATTCGCATCCCAGCCCGGCACGGGCACCACGGTGCGCATGCTCCTGCCTATGACCCGCTAACCTACTGCGGTTTCTCTATCATATGCCCTTTCGACACGGCGCTGTTCATGGCGAAGTGGATGATCCCAGAGACAAGATAGCCCAACGCCACCAGCACCATGATGGCAAACGCCAATTTGATCGTTTGCCGGGGCTGCTTCCATAGCAATATAGCGACCACGGCCGCCAGAACGATCCCGACCAGCGGATTGCCCACGATCCAAGCCCAGAACTGCATCATGAATGCGTGCATGGCCGCCTCCCGCTATTTTTTCATATTCACGAATTGGAGCGGCAACTCGAATTCCGTCCCCTTAAGCAGCGCCATGACGGCCTGCAAATCGTCGATCTGCTTGCCCGTGACCCGCACCTGCTCATCCTGGATGGCTGCCTGCACCTTTATCTTGCTGTCTTTGATGATCTTGACCAATTTGCGGGCGGCGTCCTTGTCGATGCCGTCATGCAGCTTGATCTCCTGCTTGAGCTGGCCGCGGGACGTGTTTTCGGTCTCCCCGAATTCCATGGATTTGGGGTCAACCTTGCGCCGTACAAAATGGGAAATGAGCATGTCGCGAATGGCCCGAATCTTCATGTCATCGCCGGTCACCAACGAAAGCACCTTGTTTTTGCGATTAAATTCCATTTCCGTGATCACACCCTTGAAATCATACCGGGTCTCCACTTCCTTGCGCACATTGTTGATC